>NZ_JBALMU010000013.1:0-70001 GCF_036962285.1 Bacillus sp. JJ634 | reverse complement strand
CTATTCAAATAAAGAAAAAACAGATATAATAAATGCATAGTAGTATAATAATTTTATAGGTCTATCTTCGGGGCGGGGTGTGATTCCCCACCGGCGGTGATGAAGGAGATTCCTTCTCAGCCCGCGAGCCTTGGTTAAGGCAGGATTTGGTGAGATTCCAAAGCCGACAGTATAGTCTGGATGGGAGAAGATGGAGGTTCTTGTAGACGTTCAAAAAATGATATATTGAGCGTGTGTTTGTCGAATCCTTTAATTTCTCCCTTTAATTTCATCGGAATTAAAGGGTTTTTTATTGGACACAAACCGTTTAACAGAACTTGTCCTCTTTTTCGGAGTAGATTAGAAAAAGAAGGAGAGAGAATGATGAAGGTACAAAAGTTAGTGACTTTAGCAATGCTTACGAGCGTCTCTTATGTTTTGATGCTCCTGAACTTTCCGTTTCCCGGGTTCCCAGTTTTTTTGAATGTGGATTTTAGTGATATTCCCGCTTTAATTGCTGCGATAATCTTTGGTCCTGGAGCAGGAATACTAGTAGAGTTTGTTAAAAACTTGTTAGATGCGATTATGACAGGAAGTTTAACAGCGATTCCAGTCGGACATATTGCGAACTTTACAGCAGGGATTTTATTTGTTTTACCAACCTACTATGTATATAAAAAAATTCGTTCTGTAAGAGGAATGACTTTTGGCTTATTTGCTGGAACGATTTCAATGGCTGTGTTGATGAGTGTTTTAAATTATTATATCTTCTTACCTGCCTATACATTTTTCTTAGGAGCAGAGGCGATGTCTGGTCCAGAGGCTCGAACATTTGTCACGACTGCTATTTTGCCATTTAACCTTATAAAAGGTATATTGATTACAGTTGTGTTTATGTTGATTTTTGCTAAAATGCAAACGTGGCTTAATAAACAAGCCTTATATAAAAATATATGAAGAAAAAAATCGAACGTTTACCGTTCGATTTTTTTTTGCCTAATTTGACTAAATAGTATGGGGTAAGGATATGCTAAAAGATGGATGGGAACGATAGTTTTGCATGAAGTGAATCTCCAATCGTTCGATTAGCAAAGTTAAAAAAGCCATTTCTGTGTAGGGAAATGGCCTGTTCGTTTATTCGAATTTTAGTGCATCGCCGTCAAATGCTTCGTCAGCCACTTTAATAGAATCTGTTGGGCAGCCTTCAAATGCATCCATCATATCATCTAGTAAAACATCTGGAACTTCAGCTGTTCCTTGGTTATCATCTAAAGTTACGAAAGCAATGCCTTCATCATCATAATCATAAATATCTGGGGCAGCTGCGCCGCATGCGCCACATGCGATGCATGTATCTTTATCGACGATTGTAAATTTTGCCATATATAAAACTCCTCCTAATTGGATAATAACATGAGTTATTTATTCACATAGTTTCACCTTATTCCTATTGTACGGCTGAATTCCGCATTTTTCAATAGGAAATCTAGCTAAAAAATTCCTCATAGTATACGAATAACCAACAAATGAAATATCATGTATTTTTTATTTGCTAAAAAAGAACAAAATTTGTCTTATTTTGAGGATTAGAAATACACTTTATCTCCATCTTTGTTACAATGAAAGCATCATTAGGGAAAACAAAGGGTGTGAGTGTACATTTGGCAAATTATTTGCAAGTTATCATCCTCCATACAATCAAAAAATTTCAAGGTGAGCGATCCATTTATGCTATTTATCATATGTTGCAAGGAAAAAAATCTTCACAAACTATTCAAGATGCTCATTTATTTCGTTTGACTAATGTTTTTGGAACAATTCCTCACTTTACTCGAAAACAGCTGGTTGATACCATCCAAAATCTTGTTGAACATGGTTGGATCACAGCTAAGGAAAACTCAGATGTTTTTATTATTACACAAAGTGGAGAGGAAGAGCTTGCTCAATGTGAACCAATCCCAACTCGATTAAATGGATGGAAGTATCAAAATGTGGCTCCTGTTTTTTGGGGCAGATTGAATTTGTTAATTCAAACGCTCTCCCATATTGTTCACAATGAAACCAAGTTTTATCCGATTCAACGCCATACTAAAATTCAACAATCCGTAAAACAATTTTTACAAAAGAATCGTCAAAATCGAGAGTTGATGGCTCAACATTTGTATGAAGAGTTAACCGATTTATTGGAGAGACAAAGTGATAGGCATCAAACAATCTTTGTTAGAAAATTAACAGGGATAAATCGGGTAGGACAGACTTTTGACCAAATTTCAAAAACGATGCAGCTTGAGGAGTGGTATGTGCGTTATGTATTTCTAGAATCCCTGCACTGGATGCTTTATGAAATAGAGAAAACATTTACCCAATATCGCCTTTTATCTTCTCTTATAGGGGATTTACAGCAGTCCCGTTTAACGCAGTCCACACAAACGACGCTACAGTTTATTCAAGCAGGTCGAACGCTAACTGAAATTGCGAACATTCGTCGTTTGAAGGTTAATACAATTGAAGACCATCTCGTTGAAATTGTATTATTGGATAAACAATTTCCGATTCATGAATATGTAACGAGTGCTGTGGAAGAGAAGATACTGCAGGTAATGAAGAAACTTCAAACAAAACAGCTAAAGGCTATTAGGCAATCGTTAGCAGATGAAGCTATTAGCTTTTTTCAAATTCGGCTTGTATTAGCGAAAGCGGGTGACGAATTGTGAATTCTTTGGAAGAAATGCTGGAACACTACTTTGGGTTTACTGAATTTCGGCCAGGGCAGAAGGAAGTGATTTCTTCCTTATTAGCAGGACAACATCTATTGGCCATGCTGCCAACGGGTACAGGTAAATCTTTATGCTATCAATTACCTACTTATGCCTTAAAGAAACCGACATTAATTGTCTCGCCGTTATTATCTTTAATGCAAGATCAAGCGGAACAGCTCAAAGTGAGAGGCGAGAAAAGGGTATTAACATTTAACTCTTTTTTAACCCTTCAGCAAAAGAAGGAGGCACTTAGTCAATTATCTTCGTTTCGATTTATTTTTATATCACCTGAAATGCTGGCGTTAGATTATGTAATCAGGGCGATTCAACAAATTGAAATCGGGTTATTTGTTATTGATGAGGCACATTGTATTTCGCAATGGGGCTATGATTTTAGACCGGATTATTTAAACTTAGGAGAAGCTCGACAAAAGCTGGGGGAACCGTTAACGCTCGCTTTGACAGCTACAGCAACAGAAGAAGTTCGAAAGGATATTATTGAAAAGCTTGGGATAAAGGATATGAAACAAATCGTTTCGACTGTTGATCGGCATAATATTGCACTGTTTGTAGAGAAGCTGTCTCGTTATGAGGAGAAGTTAGAACGGTTGGTACAGCTTGTTCAACAGTTTTCAGGCAGTGGCATTATTTATTTTTCTTCTAAGAAGGCAGCAGAGTCGGTAAGTGAATATTTGCACAATCAAGGAGTCAATCGAATTGCTTATTATCACGGAGGAATGGAACCAGATCAAAGAATGCTCATACAGCAACAATTTATTACGGGTCAATTGCAGATAATTTGTGCAACAAGTGCTTTTGGAATGGGAGTTAATAAACCAGATATACGGTTTGTCATCCATTTTCATTTGCCGGCGACAATGGAATCGTATATACAAGAAATTGGAAGGGCAGGTCGTGATGGAGAACAAAGTGCTGCTGTTTTGCTATATAGTGACGGAGATGAGGGACTGCCATTACATTTGATGGAGCAACAGCTTCCGACAGATGCACAAGTAGAAGGTATACATGCAGTGCTTTTGAAAAGTGGCGAGGGCATGATGGACATATTAAAGCCTATGCAGGAGCAACTGTGTCACCAATTTTCTTTAAATGAAGTTCAGTTTCGAATGATTGCTCAGTTTTTGGCAACAAAGCAGGATGTAGCGAAGCCGATTGAGTTGTTTAAACAGTATTGTTATACGCGAAAAAGCAGGCATGCGCAGAAGCTGGAGCAGTTATTGCAATGGGTTAGAGACTCAACTTGTCGACGCCTAGGGATTGTACAGTATTTCGAAGAGAATCAGGCTGTTGACAATCCGGTTTGCTGCGATTGCTGCGGCATGTCGATTGAGCAAGTCATGGAACGATGGCCTCATATTGTTGAACGACAACAAGCGGACTCTTTTTATTGGAAAAGGGAGTTAGCTTCTATTTTATCCATTAAAGGAACAAAGGAATGAAAAATAAACAAGCTGAACTTATTAACCAACTTTCTGATAAGGAATTACTTTATAATTTGCTTTTGACGCAAATTATTCTCTTAACGATTTCGTTTTTTTTAGGTATTATTTTATTTAGAGAGTATTCTGCTTTTTTCGACTTGTTTCATCTCGGTGATATTCGTATTATAACAATTGGTCTACCCATAGGAATTCTCGTCGTCCTGTATGATTTGTTTATGATGAAAGTCACACCAGCCCGCTTTCATGATGATGGAGGGATTAATGAAAGAATCTTTTCTAGTCTCTCCTCCCCAATGATTATTGTAGTCACATTTCTAATCGCCTTTTGTGAAGAAGTGCTGTTTCGCGGAGTTTTACAAACACATATTGGGTTAGTTTGGACAAGTATCATTTTTGCTGTTGTCCATTATCGATATTTATTTAATTGGTATCTATTTGTGAATGTTATGATGCTGAGCTTTGGTCTCGGTTGGTTATATGACGAGACTAGGAATTTGTGGGTAGTTATTATGGCTCATTTTGTTATTGATATGCTTCTTGGCTTAATTATTAAGAAAAAGAATAGAAAGGGGTGCCTTACATGAGTGCAGAAAGAAAACCAAAGGAACTAGATATACATACTGAACCTGCTCAGAGATTGACACCTCTTCCGACTCGAAAATCGGTACACCAGAAGAAAAAGAAAAGAAGTAAAATGAGAGTTAAAATCCCTGTTATTCAGCTGTTAGCCTTATTTTTCATTTTACTTCCAATTGGATTTCTTACTGCATACTATTATCTTCAAAATCCGGACCAAAAGACGGCTCAAAATGAACCGAAGGAACCAACAGGTGCTACAGAGGTTGTGGAACAGGCGGATGATGATGAACTGAAACAAAATATTCCGACGATGGCAACGGCTGAAACAAAAGAGGATCAAGAGGAGAAAACGCAAGAATCGAAAAAACAAGAGAACAAAAGTAATGATGAAGAAGAGAAACAGGCTTCGGTAAAAAAAGAGAATGACAAACAAGCGGGAACAGACACCGAAAAAGAAGAAAAATCAGAAAAAGAAGAAAAATCAACAACTGTAAAAGAGAAAGAGCAGGAAGCAAAAGAAAAGTCAACAGATGCTAAAGAAGAACAGCCGAAAAAAGAAGAATCGTATAAAGTTGTATATCATACAGTTCAACCGCAGGAAACGGTATTCAGTATTTCAATGACCTATTATAAATCGAAAGAAGGGATTCCGTTAATTCAAAAATGGAACAATTTAAACGGAAATAATATATGGGTTGGACAGAAATTAAAAATTCCACTAAAGAAATAAGCAGTAAACATTCTGAAAGTTATTTCAGGATGTTTTTTGCGTTGGTATCATAGGATGTCGTACTTGTACATATAATGGGGTGAGTGTTTTTTATGCCGTTCTGAATTCATTGAACAAGGAGGCGCTTACGGGTGGAACCAGCTATCATTATGTTAGATGAACATACAGATCAAGCGACGAAACAAATGCTGCAACATGTAGTTGAGCGAAAGAAGAAGTTTGAAGCGTTACAACAAAAACATCAAATGATTTTATGGGGTACAATTAGTGTCACTGTTGTTTTTATCCTATATTTATATGTCTATGTAATGGCGCCTTATTCTTATTCTTTTTTCGCCATGTTCTCAGCTTTTGTTAATCAGTCTAATCACGTTTTCTTTCTTCTGATTACAATGGGGTTGTTCGGATATTTAACGATGGTAAAAAATAAAATGGAGAAAGCAGAGAAGGAATATCAACTATTACGTTGTGAAATTATTAATAAAAGTAAAATGTTATGGGAAAAAGAATCTGAATGGAAAAATCGTCATAAGGTATTTGAAATGATGAAGAAAAATTATGATATTAATCTTTATCATGAGAATAAATAAGTCTGAACATTTCGCATTCTGCTTACAAATATGGTTAGATAGATACAGGCAGTTTTTGTAGAAGAAAGAAGGGTAAAACATGCAGTATATTGTGGTGTTTATCATCATTGTTTTGATTGTGCTTATAATTGCGCTAACAGTGCTTTCGTTTTATATGTACCGAACAGCTCAGTTAGAGCGGATTGTATATCAAGATTTATATTTCTCTAACTTGCCTAAACATTTTGGAGATGTACGGATTTTTTTTATTTCAGATGTACATAAACGAATTATTTCAGACCAAATTATTGCTAAGGTGCAACAGCAGGTGGATCTTGTGATTATTGGAGGAGACTTAACAGAGCGTACTGTACCTTTTGCTCATGTTGAACAAAACTTAGCAAAATTAAAAAATATAGGGGCCCCTCTTTATTTTGTATGGGGAAATAATGATTATGAAGTCGATGTTCATGAACTGGATGCGCGACTATTACAATACGGAGTTACGATTTTGGCGAATACGGCTGTACATTTGGAAGCAAAACAAGGAGAGAAAATGACATTGCTTGGCATTGAGGATATAACGGTGGAACGAGATCGTTTAGATATGGCGTTAGCAGATGCCCGCAATGTCAAAGACGCCTTTCGAATTTTAGTGAGCCATAATCCGAAAGTGAAAGTTCAGGTGCAGGAGGAACATAGGATTAGTCTTGTTCTTTCTGGTCATACGCATGGTGGGCAAGTTCGTTTCTTTGGATATGGACCTTATAAGCTAGGCGATACGGAAATGTTTAATAACTGTGTATATGTAACGAGCAATGGGTATGGGACAAGCACTATTCCGATGCGACTTACGGCAAAGCCTGAAACTCATTTGTTTACGTTAAAAAGGGGACATCATACGAGCATTGGTGAAAAGAAGGAAGTACAATTTTAGAGCGATGTTTTAACAATTCAGGCATGAATAATCGTTTTTGATAAGGTTTTGTTATAGAACACTGTTTATGCACCTTGATTATCGATCTTCATATGATGTATGAAGATGGTAACCAGGGGGCATTTTTTATGAAGTCGGAGAGGCTTACAAATAATAAAATTAAAATCTTTTTAACTCTCGATGATTTAATGGATCGGGGCATAACAAAAGAAGAGATTGTAGGAAATTCCCTTAAGGTGCATAAGCTTTTTCAAGCTATGGTAGAAGAAGCATGTGAAAGTTTAAATTTTATAATGAGCGGATCGATTGCTATTGAAATATTTTCACTGCCTGCACAAGGATTAATTATTATTGTAACAAAAGAGGAGGAAGAAGACTTTGCAGAGGAAGAAGACTTTGTCAATCTACAAGTGAAGTTTGATGAGTCTCCCCATATTTTATATGCTTTTGATGAGTTTGAAGACGTTATCCAGTTAAGTCATCAGCTGCTAAATCAAGGTGTATTCTTGAGTACGCTATATGTTTATAATGAACGTTATTATTTATTAATCGAAAATGTGTCAGAGGAAATCTATCATAAAGTGATTTCATTGGCTGCAGAGTACGGATATGCGTCTACATTGACACTATATCGAATGGGGGAATATGGAGCGTGTATTCTGGAAAAAGAAGCGATTGAAGTGCTCACTTCTTATTTTCACTTATAGAAAAAAGAGTTCCCTTGCATAAATTTGTGTAATCTAATTACTATATAGTATAAGATTACAATTTCATCACAAAGTAACGGCAAGTTAAGTCCGCGGCTTCAAAATCGAAAAAACAAACGAAGGATTAGTGAGCCGCGACTTGTAGAACGGGATGAACACTCAGTGCAGGAAATAAGGGGAAATCCTCACTGAGTGACGTTTTATTTTATCACTCTTTTAGTGATTGTAGAATAGAGTTACCCATCTGTGAGTCTTTTGCGGTTAGAAGGAATTTTAGTTGGAAAGTTTTCGTTATTTTTTTTAAATTACGAAACATTTTGATTCTGTTTTTTAACCTTTGCATAAATATATGGAAGGTGTATACTATCACATGAGTGCCGTATTATATGATGAAGTAGGAGGTACATAAATGGTGTCTACAAAAGGGAATGACCCTCAACATGATGAAGAAAAAAATGACGTGTTAAGATCAACTCAAACCATTATACATAAAGCGTTAGAAAAGCTCGGATATCCTGAAGAGGTGTATGAGTTATTAAAAGAACCATTGCGTTTATTAACGGTGAAAATACCTGTGCGTATGGATGATGGTTCTGTAAAAGTGTTTACAGGTTATCGTGCGCAACATAATGATGCTGTTGGACCAACAAAAGGTGGAATTCGTTTTCACCCAAACGTAACAGAGCGTGAAGTAAAAGCGCTGTCGATTTGGATGAGCTTGAAATGTGGCATTGTCGATCTTCCTTACGGAGGCGGGAAAGGCGGAATTGTGTGTGATCCACGCAATATGTCATTCCGTGAGTTAGAAAAATTGAGTCGAGGATATGTGCGGGCGATTAGCCAAATCGTTGGTCCTACAAAGGATATTCCAGCCCCAGATGTGTTTACAAATTCGCAAATTATGGCATGGATGATGGATGAATATAGTCGAATGGATGAGTTTAATTCTCCGGGCTTTATTACAGGAAAACCGCTTGTACTTGGTGGTTCTCACGGGCGTGAATCGGCAACAGCCAAAGGCGTGACCATTTGTATTAACGAGGCGGCTAAAAAATGTAATATCGATATCAAAGGGGCTCGTGTCGTTATTCAAGGTTTTGGAAACGCTGGCAGTTTTTTAGCTAAATTCATGCACGATGCGGGGGCAAAAGTAGTTGGAATTTCAGATGCTTACGGTGCTTTGTACGACCCGGAAGGTTTGGATATCGATTACTTATTAGATCGTAGAGATAGCTTTGGAACGGTAACAAAGCTGTTTAAAAATACAATTACAAATCAAGAACTGCTTGAATTGGATTGTGATATTTTAGTACCAGCAGCGATTGAAAATCAAATCACAGAAGAAAATGCAAACAATATTAAAGCCAAAATTGTTGTAGAGGCAGCAAATGGTCCGACAACGATTGAAGCTACACAAATTTTAACAAATCGTAACATCCTTCTTGTACCGGATGTACTAGCTTCCGCTGGTGGCGTAACCGTTTCTTATTTTGAGTGGGTTCAAAATAATCAAGGTTACTACTGGAGCGAAGAGGAAGTCGATGAAAAGCTGGAAAAAATTCTTGTGAAATCGTTCGATAATATTTATAATTTAGCACAATCTCGTCGCGTAGATATGCGTTTAGCTGCGTATATGATTGGTGTGAGAAAAATGGCAGAAGCATCTCGCTTCCGCGGCTGGATTTAACATTGAAAAGAAGAGAAAAAACTTCTATCATTAACTTGATAGAAGTTTTTTTATGCACTTAAAATATATGGCAAGTTAATGTATGGGACGTTTTAGTGTGAAGACGGTGTGGAATCACTTAGGATTCATATAATATTCATAGAACGAGTGTCATATGAGATAAGGTGGTTATATAGAGGCAATGTCAATATAGAGCCGGATTGTAAATGGATGTACATATGTTTTAGGTAGAATGGATGTAGTGCAGAGGAGCGAGTAAACGTGCAGAAAGAAGATGTAATCATTATTGGCGGAGGTCCTTGTGGCCTTGCTGCGGCTATTGCTTTAAAAGATGTGGGAAGAAGCGCTTTAATTATCGAAAAAGGAAATGTAGTAGAATCCATTTATCGTTATCCAACACATCAAACATTTTTCAGTTCGAGTGAGAAATTAGAAATTGGTGACGTGGCATTTATTACAGAAAATCGGAAGCCAGTACGAAATCAAGCATTATCTTATTATCGCGAAGTGGTGAAACGTAAACAACTTCGAGTAAATGCATTTGAACGAGTGCAACAAGTTCAAAAACTTGCAAACGGTACTTTTCATGTGGTGACTTCGAAAGCGGAATACGAAGCATCCTTCGTTGTTGTGGCAACTGGTTATTATGATAATCCAAATTATATGAATATTCCCGGCGAAGATCTTCCGAAAGTGTTTCATTACTTTAAAGAAGGTCATGAATACTTTGATTGTGATGTAGCGGTTATTGGAGGTAAAAATTCGAGCATTGATGCAGCGCTTGAACTTGTGAAAGCAGGGGCTCGAGTGACCGTGCTATACCGGGGAGCAGCCTATTCTCCAAGTATTAAACCTTGGATTTTACCAGAATTCGAAGCGTTAGTACGCCATGGTATGATTAAAATGGAGTTTCATGCTGAGCTGTTGGAAATACAGGAGGAACAAATTATTTATCGAGTGAAGGATGAAGTCAAAACGATGCGCAATGATTTTGTGTTTGCTATGACGGGATATCATCCTGATCATCATTTCTTACAAACAATGGGTGTTAAAATTGATCAAGAAACAGGACGCCCGCTCCATCACCCTGAGACGATGGAGACAAATGTAAGTGGTATTTATATTGCAGGTGTTATTGCAGCCGGAAATAATGCTAATGAAATTTTTATTGAAAATGGTCGCTTCCATGGGGCTTTGATTGCAGCGCATCTTATAAATCCGCATATGAATGATAGTAAGTGAGGACAACTATAATAATTCATGGTGTGGTATGATGATATTGGAGGATGTAAGAAATGAAACAAAAAATCTCTTTAATTACAACAGGCGGTACAATTGCTAGCAAAGAAACAAAGGATGGGATGCTTGCCTCTGGCGCTTTAAGCGGAGAGGAACTCGCTTCATTTTGTCAATTACCAGAAGAAATTGATGTGAAGATTGTAAACCTTTTGCAGATTCCAAGCATGTTTATGGACTTTACTACAATGGTACAGTTGAAACAAGCAATAGAAGAAGAATTAAAAGATCCAACTGTGACAGGTGTTGTTGTGACGCATGGCACGGATTCATTAGAAGAAACAGCGTATTTCTTAGATATTACACTTGCAGATGATCGGCCGATTATCGTAACAGGCTCACAGCGTCCCTTACAACACGTAAGTACAGACGTGCCTTCTAATTTAAGAAATTCCATTCTAGCAGCGGCTAATTGTTCATTACAAAACATCGGAGTTGCTGTTGTTTTTAATGAACGAATTTACTCGGCTAAGTATGTAAAGAAGGTGCATGCCTCTAATTTACAAGGATTTGCAACATTTGGATATGGATATTTAGGTATTATTGATAATGATACCGTTAGTGTATATCAAAAACCAGTACATCGAGACTATTTTGAAATAAAAGAAGCTATTCCGAGAGTGGACATTATAAAATGTTATACTGGAGCGGACGGAACCTTTATTGAAGCGGCAGTAGCCCAGGGGGCACAAGGGATTATATTAGAAGGTGCTGGAAGAGGACAAGTCACTCCTAGCATGGTAGAAGCTATTCAAAAGGCTCTAAATCAAGGTGTTATTGTTGTTATAACAACAAGTGCAGAAGAGGGTCAAGTGTATCCTGCTTATGATTATGAAGGAAGCGCCTATGATTTACAGCAAAGAGGTGTCATTCTCGGGGCGGATTATGGTAGCAAGAAAGCCAGAATTAAACTTGCTGTTGCGTTATCTAGTGGTATTAAATTAAAGGATAAGGAGCTATTTTAAGGGTTACTTTGAAAATAAACGAATAGTATACAAATAATGTTTATATTTCAGGTTGCCTGTAATATAGCCAAACCAAAAAGAAGAGAGGTCAGTAAATGCTGATCATATTGTCAGCTGCCATTGCCCCTGGCTTGGCTCTGCTCAGTTATTTTTATTTAAAAGATCAGTATGATACGGAGCCTATTTCAGTTGTATTAAAGACGTTTTTATATGGTGTCTTTCTGGTATTTCCAATTATGTTTTTACAATATGTGTTGGAAACAGAAGGTGTTTTTAAGACAGATTTTGGTACAGCTTTTTTCTGGGCATCCCTTTTAGAAGAGTTTTTTAAATGGTTTATTTTAATGTTCGTAATCTATCAACATGTTGCTTTCGATGAACCATATGATGGTATTGTTTATGGAGCAGCTGTTTCATTAGGGTTTGCGACGATGGAAAATATTTTGTATCTATTAACCAATGGTGTGGAGCATGCTTTCGTAAGGGCGATGCTGCCTGTATCGAGTCATGCTCTGTTCGGTGTGATTATGGGGTATTATTTAGGAAAAGCCAAATTTGCAGTCGTAAAAAATCGCTATTATGTATTGGCTGCTTTAGTTGTGCCGTTTCTTCTTCACGGTGTATATGATTATATTTTGATTACCCAGAAAATGTGGGTGTACTGGATGATGCCGTTTATGATTTACTTATGGTGGTTTGGTTTGAAGAAGGTGAAACGAGCACGAATTTTATCAGATTTTCATGCAACTAAAATGGCTTCTAGATATTAATAGAAAATAAAGTGAAATTTCCAGCAGTGAGGGGCTTACTGCCCGTTAAGTTTGGGATGAATTTCGGAGTGTTGGCATTATTTGCCCGCTCCGTTTTTTATTGACTTGGAATAAAAATGTCGCCACAGCAGAAAATAGGGTTACGTTAATTTATGAAAAGAGGAGTGTTTTTGATGAAAGGAATTTCGTCAAAATGGAAATGGCTCATAGTCTTTGTATGTATCATGATGAGTTGTGTGTGGATTCCTGATGCAAGGATACAAGCCTTTTCAAGTCAAGTAATCCAGCGTGGTTCAATAGGTGATGACGTAATTGAGCTTCAAGCAAGGCTGCAAAACATTGGATATTATCATGGAAAGATTGATGGGGTATATGGCTGGGGAACGTATTGGGCACTCAGAAATTTCCAACAGGACTTCGGCTTACCGGTAGATGGTTTAGCTGGTACTACAACGAAAAACAAGTTAACAAACGCATCTAATTTTAATCGGGAATTTGTTCATGGCCAAATCAATAAAGGAAATGAATTTACTTATTATGGTGGAGTGGATATTGACAAGCAGGTAAAGCAGAAAACAACAACGCCTCCCTCAAATGGGACTTCAAACGCGAATAAAGGTACTGCAGGCTTGCAAAATGCACCAGCACAAACTGCAACAACGTCTGCTAGTTTACCGGAAGGATTTTCGCAAAATGATATTCAATTGATGGCAAATGCGGTATATGGTGAATCACGCGGTGAGCCGTATGTTGGTCAGGTTGCGGTTGCTGCTGTCATTTTAAATCGAGTGCAAAGCCCATCGTTCCCGAATACTATTTCAGGTGTTATTTTTGAACCGCGCGCCTTTACGGCTGTAGCAGACGGTCAAATTTGGTTAACGCCGAATGAGCAAGCAAAGGAAGCAGTTATTGATGCTATTAATGGGTGGGATCCAACTGGAAATGCCGAGTATTACTTTAATCCTGACACGGCAACAAGCGGATGGATTTGGTCAAGGCCTCAAATTAAAAAAATCGGCAAACATATTTTCTGTAAGTAAAGAGGTGAGATAGATTGATTAGGAATATATTGATTGGTTTATTAGCAGTTGCTGTTGTTGGAACAGGGTTTTGGGGGTATCAAGAGCATAAAGAAAAAAATGCCGTGCTTGTTCATGCTGAAAACAATTATCAACGTGCGTTTCATGATTTGAATTATCAATTGGATTTATTGCATGATAAAATTGGTACAACACTTGCGATGAATTCTCGTAAATCATTAAGTCCAGCCTTAATAGACGTATGGAGAATCACATCGGAAGCGCAAAACGATGTTGGGCAACTTCCTCTTGCGTTGATGCCGTTTAATAAAACAGAAGAGTTTTTATATGATATCGGTGATTTTAGCTATCGGACGGCCGTAAGAGATTTGGAGAAAGAGCCGTTAACCGACAAAGAGTATGAAAATCTTAAATCACTATATAGTCAGTCAAGTGAGATACAAGATGAGTTAAGAAAAGTTCAATATGCCGTGATCAAAAATAACCTTCGTTGGATGGATGTAGAGCTTGCTCTAGCATCAAATGACGAAACGATGGATAATACGATTATTGATGGATTTAAGACGGTTGAAAAGAAAGTGTCGGGGTATACAGAGGCAAATGCCCAAAATCCAACCCTTCTATCAACAAACGAAAAGGATGATATTTATCAGCATGTAGAAGGGAAAAAAATCTCCAAAAAAGAAGCTATTGCCATTGCGAAAAAGTATGCGAATTTTGAAGGGGATTTAGAAGTAAGGGTTGAAGAAAACGGAAAAGGGTCGGACTATGGCTTTTATAGTGTCAGCTTGTTAGAAAAAGCGACAGATGTTGAAGTCAATATGGATATCACAAAAAAAGGTGGTTATCCAATCTGGTATTTAAACAATCGAGCGGTCAAACAAGCGAAATTAGATTTAAATCAAGCCTATACAAAAGCGAGCAATTTTTTAAAGGATCATCAGTTTGATTCACTCGATTTATTTGAGAGCTCACAGTACAATCAAATTGGTTTATTTACTTTTGTGGCATCTGTAGATGGGGTGCGAGTGTATCCGGATTCGGTAAAAGTGAAGGTTGCTTTGGATGATGGTTCTATTATCGGTTTTTCAGCTGATGAGTATTTACAAGCTCATAAGTTACGAAGTATTGATGATGCTAAAATTTCTGCGGATGAAGCGAAAGAGCACATTAATTCACAAGTTAAGATTATGGAGCAAAGAAAAGCAATTATTATTAATGATATTGGTGAAGAAGTGCTTTGCTATGAATTTCTTGGAGTCATTGATAATGACACATATCGTATTTTCATTAATGCAAAGGATGGTCAAGAAGAAAAGGTAGAAAAATTGAAAAATTCAGAGCCTGTGTATGAAAATATGTTGTAAATGAAGAAAAGGAGAGGTGCTGAGGTGCCTCTCCTTTTCTATTGGTTAAACGGTGAATGAAACATAGCAGTTCTTTCCATACTGGTAGTAAACCAGTGAAGGAGATGTTTCCGATGAAAGCAGTGGAAAGAATTATTGTAAAGTTAATTATTATTCAAGCTCTATTTTTAGGCTTAGTTCAAGTATTGCTAAGCTTAGAAGATAATATGATTCCATTAACTAAGCTCTCTCAATATGAAGGAGTAAATAGTAATAATTACACAAAAATTATTGAAACATTTGAAGGTGTTTCAGAGTAGTAAATGGGCTATGTGAAACACTAATGTTAATCATATGATTTTGGAATCGTTTTAAGCTTGATTCATGAAATGCTCGGGGGGGNNACACGCAATGAACTCAAAATCAACGGTGTCATATACCAGGGCTGATAAATAGAAATATATTAATTTTTTTCGTGATTTTGCTGAGTAGATAACAGCTGCTTAAGTCGCATACAAACAAATACCATAATAGGTTCTCGTGGTTATAATAGTTCGTTTGCGGGGATAAATCATGTGTTTTAATTAAGAATGCAGCGGCTTTTATTAATGATTTTTCCGCTTTTTGTGATAAAATGAAAAGGTAATAAATGAATCAGCAGGATTGTCAGGATTACAGGAGGCATTAATGAACAAGAAAATATCAATTGCAATTGATGGACCAGCAGCAGCTGGAAAAAGTACAATTGCAAAAATTGTTGCAGAAGCGTGTCATTACATATATGTAGATACAGGTGCGATGTATCGAGCTCTAACGTACAAGGCATTACAACAAGCGGTATCGATTATGAACGAAGAGGATTTGTTTACGCTATTAATGGAAACGGAAATCGAATTGCAGCCAAGCGAACATGGACAACTCGTTTTTGTTGATGGCCAAAATGTCACATCAGACATTCGAACGCATGACGTAACAAATTCTGTTTCAGAAGTAGCGAAGCATCGACTTATTCGTGAAGAAATGGTCCGCAGACAGCAGTTGTTTGCAGAAAGTGGCGGCGTTGTAATGGATGGTCGAGATATTGGTACACATGTCTTGCCGGACGCAGAAGTCAAAATTTTTATGATAGCTTCCGTAGAAGAGCGTGCTGAGCGTCGACATCAAGAAAATATTAAAAAAGGGTTTCAGTCAGATATTGAACAATTAAAAAAAGAAATTGCTATGCGAGAC
Organism: Bacillus sp. JJ634; assembly: GCF_036962285.1. Classification (NCBI taxonomy): domain Bacteria; kingdom Bacillati; phylum Bacillota; class Bacilli; order Caryophanales; family Bacillaceae; genus Bacillus; species Bacillus sp. JJ634. The sequence continues at coordinate 53,944 of NZ_JBALMU010000013.1, read as the reverse complement.
AAATTAGATTCCGAACGTGAAGTATCACCCTTAAGAAAAGCAGAAGATGCCATTGAAATTGATACAACTTCGCTCAGCATTCAACAAGTAGTGGATCGAATCATGTCTTTAGTTCAAGAAAGGACACGATGAGCGTGAATTTGTATAGATTTGCGAGAAACGTTGTAAAAATTATTTTAACACCTATATTTCGAATTCAAACGGTTGGAAGAGAAAGCTTTCCAAAGGATGGCGGCGTACTCATTTGTGCGAATCACATTGACAATTTGGATCCGCCGGTTGTTGGGATTACCTCTCCAAGAGATATTCATTTTATGGCAAAGGAAGAATTGTTTCATGCACCGATTTTAAAGCAGCTTTTACCAAATATCAATGCTTTCCCTGTCAAAAGGGGGCTGAGCGATAAAGGTGCGCTTAAAATGGGTTTAAAGATTTTAAAAGATGGAGAAGTGCTAGGATTGTTTCCTGAGGGGACGAGAAGTAAAACAGGAGAGCTGGGGAAAGGGCTTGCAGGAGCTGGATTCTTTGCTTTGCGTACGAATGCTGTCGTTGTACCTTGTGCTATTATTGGGCCATATAAGCCGTTTCGAAAGTTAAAGGTTGTTTATGGAAAGCCAGTTGATTTTAGTCAATACCGTGAACAAAAACTATCTGCAGAAGAAGCGACAGAAATAATTATGGATGAAATCAGAAAATTAATTTCTGCATACAAATAATTCTTCTTACTTGACAATTTTCTGGTTTTGTTGGAATTTATAAAAAAGGATATTTTTTCCTTAGTTAATAGATTATAAAGATTGTATATAGTTGTTTACTTTTTTTAGAAACAATGAAAGAACAATATAACCAATAAATAATAGAAAATCTGCTGAGCAGTCATGGGTTAAGGAGGAGTTAGTAATGACAGAAGAGATGAATCAAGTTAAGTACCAAGTAGGGGATCAAGTAAAAGCGATTGTTACAAAAGTCGAAGAGAAACAAGTGCTTGTTAATGTTGAAGATAGTCAAACGCAAGGAATTATTCCGATTAGTGAGCTTTCTAGTCTTCATATTGAAAAGGCGTCTGACGCTGTTTCCGTAGGAGATAAGCTTGAACTTGAAGTGACTAAAGTAGAAGAAGAAGCTCTTATTCTTTCAAAAAGAAAAGTCGATGCGCTAAAGGCTTGGGATGATCTTGAAAAGAAATTTGAAAGCGGCGAAGTGTTTGAAGCAGAAGTAAAAGATGTTGTGAAGGGCGGCCTTGTTGTTGATTTAGGCGTTAGAGGTTTTGTTCCTGCATCGCTTGTAGAAGATTATTTCGTTGAAGATTTCACGGATTATAAAAACAAAACATTAACATTTAAAATTGTTGAACTGGAAAAAGAAAAAAATCGTTTAATTCTTTCTCATCGTGCTGTTGTTCAAGAAGAAAAGGCAAAGCAAAAGCTGACAATCTTAGATACGATTCATAGCGGGCAAGTATTAGAAGGAACAGTTCAACGTATCACAAACTTTGGTGCATTTGTGGATATTGGTGGTGTAGACGGCTTAGTTCATATTTCGCAGCTTTCGCATCAGCATGTTGATAAGGCGACAGATGTTGTTACTGAAGGAGATAAAGTACAAGTTAAAGTTCTTTCAGTAGACCGTGATAATGAAAGAATTTCTCTATCTATTAAAGAAACGCTTCCAGGGCCATGGCAAGGTGTTGCTGAGAAAGCACCGAAAGATTCTATTCATTCTGGTGTTGTAAAGCGTTTAGTTTCATTCGGAGCTTTTGTCGAAATTTTTCCTGGAGTAGAAGGACTTGTTCATATCTCTCAAATCTCCTTTAAACATATTGCTACACCTCAAGAAGTATTAAAAGAAGGGCAAACAGTTCAAGTGAAAGTTCTTGATGTGAATGAAGCAGAACAACGTTTATCGTTAAGTATTAAAGAATTAGAAACACCGAAAACGCAGACTATTTCCGATTATGAATTACCTGAGGAATCAAAAGGATTTCAACTAGGAGAGATGATTGGAGATCAACTGAAGAAATTAAAATAAGTAGATGGTGATGGCCTTGGAAAGAGCTAAACGAAAATTAGATCATATCCAGTATGCATTACAAACAGGTCAATTAGGCTTAACAGGATTTGATGATATTTCGTTTGTTCACCAAAGTTTACCAAACATTGCACTTGAGCAAGTGAATCTTGCTACGAAAATGGGCGAACTTGAATTAAGTTCGCCCATTTTTATCAATGCAATGACTGGAGGCGGAGGGAAAACAACGGAAGATATTAATCGAGATTTAGCGATAGTGGCAAAAGAAACGAATATCGCTATGGCAGTTGGTTCGCAAATGTCTGCGATTCGTGATGCTAGTCAATTGGCATCCTATGCTATTGTTAGAAAAGAAAATCCGAAGGGGATTATTATTGGAAACGTCGGGGTTGAGGCGACAGTTGAACAGGCTTTACGAGCTTGTGATATGTTAGAAGCGGATGCTTTGCAACTTCACCTTAATGTGATTCAAGAGTTAACGATGCCTGAAGGAGATCGAGATTTCTCCAAGTCACTTGCAAATATTGAAGAGATTAGTAAAAGACTTCATGTCCCTGTTATTGTGAAAGAAGTTGGCTTTGGAATGAGTAAAGAAACAATTGCACAACTTGCCTCAGTTGGAGTGTCAATTGTTGATGTTGGAGGTTTTGGAGGCACAAATTTTGCTAAAATTGAGAATGAACGACGAACGAAAATGTTGAACTATTTTAATGATTGGGGAATTCCTACTGCAGCATCGATTGTAGAAGCTGTCTCTTTATCAAAAGATCTCTTTGTTATTGCTTCTGGAGGGGTGCAAACTTCATTAGAAATAGTTAAAAGTATGGCGCTCGGAGCAAACAGTGTAGGATTAGCGGGTTATTTTTTGAAAGTGTATAAAGAACAAGGGGTTTGTGGCTTAATTACAGAGATTATGAATCTACAAGAAGAGCTAACATATATGATGACTGCTCTTGGAGCCGCTACAATTGAAGAATTGCAACAAGTGAAATTAGTGATTTCAGGGAAAACGTATCATTGGTTAACTCAAAGAGGAGTTGACTGCTCAATATATGCAAAGTGATAAAGAAGCAAAGAGCTTAATCTTTGCTTCTTTACTTTGTCCAGCCTCTCAAGCTGCTTTGATTCAGTCCGATAAAGTGAAACTTGTATTAGAACTTCACTTTCTAGCTTTTCAACGCTTGATAGAATGACTAAGGAGCTCTACATTTTATTAATGTTCATTTCTTTTCCTAGATTCCTCTGGACTTTCTAAACTAGTTGAACCGGAATAGTGCAGCGATTGATCACGGTCAGATTCAACGCGGCGGCTTTGTTTTAATTTTTTCTCTTGGCGATCTTTACCCACGTAAAACACCTCCTCTTTGTAAGATAACTAAATCTTGTTTTTTTATTCCTTAAAGATAACGGATAGAAATTAGCTTGATTTAAGGTTTATCCGATTGGAAAACGAGCCATAATGGTATGCAGGGAGGTGCTCGCCGTTGGATGGTTTATTTTTTTATTGGATTATGTGGATGGTTTGGGTATGTGTGATGTTTTTTGTTCCAAAAGCGGTGCCTTTTCGATTTGCTTTATTATTTCACCTCTTAGCTGTCCTTTTGTTAACTCGCTATCATTTAACCGTATACACGTTCACTGTTCAATTAAGTGGATTGTATATGTTTATTGTTCTATGTATAGCGATACGCAGGCTTTATTTGTGGAAAACCATCGAGATCATAATCAGTTGCTTTATTATGGCGTTAGCCTATGCAAGTTTTCATTTATTTGTTCTGCTTGATCCAATTTGGGTCATTATAAAACCGATATATTTACAGGGGATTTTCCTCAATTACTTAGTGTTATTAGTCATAAAAGAGTGGGAATTGCGCATCGCTGTTCTAGTATTAGGCATGTTATTTGGTGATTGTCTTTTTGCAGGTTTACTACAGTATCAGTCCTTGCCTTACGCTGCTCTTTCCTTTGCTTGGCATGACGGTGTTGCTTTCGTATTAGTTATCCAATTAGCTTGGGTATGTTTAGAGTATATAACTACATGGTTATATACACATTCTCAAAATAGATTTTTGTTAAAAGAAAAGCAAGGATAAGGTACGAAAAACCGTTCATCTTCGCCTTTTAGATAGACAATCATTGTTGATTATTGAAAAATTTGATACTATAGGATAGTTAGTGGATAAAAGGCTTAAATTAGATGATATAGAACAAACTTAAATATAGTTATTCTTTAGCTTCTGCTTGCAGGCTTGTCAATTGGCAAGCTGTCTTCGTTTTGAGTCGTTTTTTCATTGGATATAGTCCATGGAAGTTAAGGATGTTATGTAAAGAAGTTGTTTGCAAGACATATATGAATTTCATCGTTTGATTGTCCATTAATAAGCAGTCAGTCCCTAGTTAAGACGAAGAGGGATTGAGGAACAACTGCTTGTAAAGGTCTGATTGGTTCAACTAACACTTAATGGGCGTTTCCTAATGAATACAGTTTCGCTTTATACAGAGATACAGATGAGAAAGGGTGAAAAGCAATGCCGAAACCGGTTGTTGCAATTGTTGGTCGTCCAAATGTAGGAAAATCAACAATTTTCAATAGAATTGTTGGCGAGCGCGTCTCGATTGTAGAAGATATTCCAGGTGTTACAAGGGATCGAATCTACAGTTCAGGTGAGTGGCTGACATATGATTTTAACATTATTGATACAGGAGGAATTGATATTGGCGATGAGCCATTCCTCGAACAAATTCGTCAGCAGGCTGAAATTGCTATTGATGAAGCAGATGTAATTATTTTTATGACGAATGGGCGTGAAGGTGTTACAGCTGCTGATGAAGAAGTAGCGAAGATTTTATATAAATCAAAAAAACCTGTCGTGCTGGCAGTGAATAAAGTCGATAATCCGGAGATGCGAGAGCAAATTTGGGATTTCTATTCATTAGGTTTTGGCGATCCGTATCCGATTTCTGGATCACACGGCTTAGGTTTAGGGGATTTACTCGATAAAGTGGCGGAATATTTCCCGAAATATACTGGAGAAGAATACGGAGAAGACGTAATTAAATTCAGTTTAATTGGTCGTCCAAATGTTGGGAAATCTTCTCTTGTAAATGCCTTGTTAGGAGAAGAGCGTGTTATTGTTAGTGATATTGAAGGAACGACACGGGATGCGATTGATTCTCCTTATACATATAATGGGAAAGAATACGTCATTATTGATACAGCAGGGATGCGAAAAAAAGGGAAAGTGTACGAAAGCACGGAGAAATATAGTGTTTTGCGTGCATTAAGAGCAATTGAACGCTCCGATGTTGTTCTTGTTGTATTGAATGCAGAGGAAGGGATTCGTGAGCAAGATAAGAAAATCGCTGGTTATGCGCATGAATCTGGAAGAGCTGTCATTATTGTTGTGAACAAATGGGATGCGATTGAAAAAGATGAGAAGACGATGAAGGAGTTTGAAGAAAATATTCGTGCTCATTTCTTGTTCTTGGATTATGCTCCGATTGTTTATTTATCAGCATTAACGAAAAAAAGAACCCATACATTAGTCCCGATTATTGATCGAGTAAGTGAAAATCATGCTCTCCGTGTTCAAACGAATGTGTTAAATGAAGTAATTATGGACGCGGTGGCGATGAATCCAACACCGACACATAATGGCAGTCGTTTAAAAATTTATTACACGACTCAAGTGGCCATTAAACCACCGACATTTGTTGTATTTGTCAATGATCCCGAACTATTGCATTTCTCTTATGAGAGATTTTTAGAAAATCGGATTCGTGAGGCCTTTGATTTTGAAGGTACACCGATTCGAATTTTTGGACGCCAAAGAAAATAGAAAGGGCGATGCTTACAATGGTGAAAGTGAAAGAAAGTATTGCGGTGATTGGGGCTGGAAGTTGGGGAACAGCTTTAGCTATGGTTTTGGCTGATAATCAGCATGAAGTTAGGTTATGGGGACATAATCAGAAGCAGATTGATGAAATTAATCAGTTCCATATAAATGAAAAATATTTACCAGGTATCCAACTTCCCGAAGCGATAAAAGGCTATTTTTCTTTAGAGGAAGCATTAGAGGGAATAGAGACCATTATTTTGGCTGTTCCGACGAAGGCGTATCGTGAAGTGCTGGGGAACATTGCTGTTTTGGCGAAACAGCCGCTTACAGTTGTGCATGTGAGTAAAGGGATTGAGCCCGATACGTTATTGCGTATTTCTGAAATGATTGAAGAAAATGCTTCGCCAACCTGGCTGAAAGATGTCGTTGTACTTTCCGGACCAAGTCATGCAGAAGAAGTCAGCTTACGACATCCGACAACGGTTACCGTTTCTTCGAAAAATATGAAAGCAGCTGAGAAAGTACAAGATTTATTTATGAACCACCATTTTCGGGTTTATACAAATCCTGACTTGATTGGGGTCGAGATTGGCGGAGCGTTAAAAAATATTATTGCATTAGCTGCCGGGATTACAGATGGACTTGGTTATGGAGATAATGCCAAGGCTGCTTTGATTACGCGTGGTCTTGCTGAAATTTCAAGGCTTGGAACCGCAATGGGAGCGAACCCTTTGACATTTTCTGGACTGACGGGTATCGGTGATTTAATTGTGACATGTACAAGCGTTCATTCGCGTAACTGGAGAGCGGGGAACATGCTCGGAAAAGGGCAAAATCTTCAAGATGTGCTCGACAATATGGGAATGGTTGTTGAAGGTGTCAGGACGACTAAAGCTGCTTATCAGCTAGCGAAGAAATATGAAGTAAATATGCCGATTACAGAAGCTCTTTATGGCGTGCTTTTCAATGGACAAGATCTAAAGGGCGCTGTTGATCAATTGATGACACGTATGAAAACGAGTGAGATGGAAGAATTATTTAATATTTTAGACAGCAGACAACAATAGTCATACATTGTTTTAGTATATAAATAAAAGAATTTTCTGAAAATGGGCATTTGAGGAGACCACTTTTTGTTTATATGCATACAATGCAACGATAATAAACTAGTAATTTGACCTCGGTATGGGGCATTTAGTCAAATGACAGAAGATATTTTAAATATCTTCTGTTTTTTTTGCTAAGTGATGGTGGATAAAACTTTGATTTTTGGTTTATTTCATACAGGAAGATGACTCATTTATCCAATTATTTTACAGTATATGGTATAATAAAATAGGAAAAGGGGTGGTATTTGGATGACGCCTGGATTGCAAAAAATGTGGATTTCATTTGCTGGAATGGGTTTTATGTTTATTTCCCTTTTATTTATTTATGTCAGTCGTTATAAGTTAAAAGGTATTTGGAAGGGACTTACAGCAGTCATTGCTTATACATGTATGCTTTTAGCTGGTTTTATTATTTTTGTAGTAGTAGTGAGTGGACCTACTGGTTGATTGCGAGGCGATGAGATGAGGATGAGAATTTTTGTACAATGGATAGTAGTAATTAGTATTTCCTTTCTTTTAGGAGGATGTTTGTACCCCCAAGCAGAAAAATTAAAAAATCAAGTTCCTTATAAAGCGCAGATTGACATGGTCCAAAGTGCAGTTGATCAATTTCAAGAAGCTGAACAGGGCATTTTGCCGATTGACACGAAAGACGCGACAACACCGATTTATCATAAGTATGTGATAGATTTTTCAAAACTTTCGCCAAAGTATATGGCAGAGTTTCCCGAAAATGCTTATGAGTCTGGTGGCTTTTTTCAATATGTATTAGTGAATGTAGAAAACGACCCGACTGTGAAATTATTAGATGTTCGTGTCGCTCAAAAAATACAAGACTTAACTTTGCGCTTAAATGCATATCGACAAGCAAATGGTTATCCTCCGTTTAAAGAACGGTTAGCGAACCACGTTTTTACGTTAGATTATGAAAAGTTAGGGTTGAAAGAAGCACCTACTGTGACAAGTCCCTTTTCACAAAAAGAACTTTCTCTTATTGTTGATGGAGAAGGAGAGATTTATGTCGATTATACCCCTGATTTATATGAGGCATTGCAGCAGTATGAAGGAGAGGTTAAGCAAGGGGATGACATTCGTGAAATTTTAGTGAAAACAAGTGATTTTGTCCCAGCGTACTCTCTTGCTTACACGGTAAATCACGAACGAACAAAACCGGTATTTCTTGAACAATAGCTGTAGACAAGCTTTCGGTTTGATCATACTTAAGACAGTAAGTATAAACTGTGTTCCAATCTCATTTAGGAGATTATAAAATTATTGAATTGTGAATCATCGTTTTGATACCCAGCATAAGCAGCTTAGTCCTTGAGATTTTGGTTTGCTCATCTGCTGAAGTGAAAGAGCGAATTGATTTTTCTGGGTTCGCAAACAGCTGTTGGGGTTAATCAAGTCGTTTGCGCTTTCGTTCTTTGCTATCATTATGCTCACATTTTTTCATACAAATTTGTCATAACCTTTTTTCTGCAAAATATATTGTAGGGGAAGGGTTATTTTCATTCTTCTTAACTATTAAAATAACAATTCTTATATACATGCAGGGGGAAGGGAGAAGAAGTTCAAAATAACCGGAATAATTTTTTAGGACAACATCATAGATATGGACTATCCAATATAAATGAAAGTGGATAAATGAGATCCCAAAACGCTAATTTCGGGAGGGGATACCTTGGAAAAGGTGGATATTTTTAAAGATATTGCTGAGCGTACAGGCGGTGATATTTATTTAGGAATTGTTGGAGCTGTGAGGACCGGAAAATCGACATTTATTAAAAAGTTTATGGAACTTGTCGTCCTTCCTAATATAGCGACAGAAGCAGATCGTGCTAGAGCACAGGATGAATTACCTCAAAGTGCAGCTGGAAAGACGATTATGACAACAGAGCCAAAATTTGTTCCGAATCAGGCTGCTTCTATTCATGTTGCTGAGGGTCTTGACGTTAATATCCGTCTTGTCGATTGCGTAGGATATACCGTACCAGGGGCTAAAGGTTATGAGGATGAGAATGGGCCAAGAATGATTCATACGCCGTGGTATGAGGAGCCAATTCCATTTCACGAGGCAGCGGAAATTGGTACACGTAAAGTTATTCAAGATCATTCTACACTAGGTGTTGTTGTGACGACAGATGGAACGATTGGTGAAATTCCACGTAGCGATTATTTAGAGGCAGAGGAACGGGTCATTGAGGAGCTGAAGGAAGTTGGTAAGCCATTTATTATGATTATCAACTCTGTACAACCACATCACCCAGACACTGATTTACTCAGAGAGTCGCTTCAAGAAAAATATGATATTCCTGTACTTGCCATGAGCGTCGAGAGCATGCGTGAATCAGATGTATTAAATGTTTTACGTGAAGCATTATATGAATTTCCTGTGCTCGAAGTGAATGTCAATTTGCCTAGCTGGGTAATGGTCTTAAAGGAAAATCATTGGCTGCGTGAAAGCTATCAAGAAGCCGTTAAAGAAACGGTGAAGGATATTAAAAGACTTCGCGATGTAGACCGTGTTGTTGGCCATTTTAATGAATTTGAATTCATTGATCATGCGGCCTTAGCAGGAATTGAGATGGGGCAGGGAGTAGCCGAAATTGATTTATATGCTCCAGAGGAATTATACGATGATATTTTGAAGGAAATTGTCGGAGTTGAGATTAGAGGAAAAGATCATTTGCTAGCTTTAATGCAGGAATTTGCTCATGCGAAAGCAGAATATGACCAAGTCGCAGAAGCCCTTAAAATGGTAAAGCATACGGGTTATGGAGTAGCGGCCCCTTCATTGCATGATATGAGTCTTGATGAGCCGGAAATTATTCGCCAAGGTTCTCGATTTGGTGTACGGTTAAAGGCAGTAGCACCATCTATTCATATGATTAAAGTAGATGTCGAATCGGAGTTTGCTCCAATTATCGGTACAGAGAAACAGAGTGAGGAGTTAGTTCGTTATTTAATGCAGGATTTTGAAGAAAATCCATTGTCCATTTGGAATTCTGAAATTTTTGGTCGGAACTTAAGCTCCATTGTCCGCGAAGGAATTCAGGCAAAGCTGGCAATGATGCCTGAAAATGCCCGTTATAAATTAAAAGAGACCCTTGAACGGATCATTAATGAAGGATCGGGTGGTTTAATTGCTATTATTTTATAGTCCATCCACTTCGTTTCATGCAGTGTGTTAGGCCACTCCTTAGGGAATGGTCTTTTTTCTTGCTTTATTTAATAGCATGGTCCTACACAAATGAGCCATAAATCAACAGCGCCATACAACAGAAGCTTTTTATTAAAAAAGTCATCTAGAAATCGAATATATATTTATAAAGTGATATATTTAAAAGATAAGTGCATTTATTGTAGAAAAAACGTGAATTTAATCAGATTTTCACTCTTTTTTTCCATAAAAGATTATACTCATGAAAAGATTCCCATTATTTTTTGAATTTCCTTGCTAAGCAAATAGGATTTGTGATAATCTACATACAGAAAACGCGTTATAACAGCGATTTCGGCTAGTTTTAAATAGTTAGCATAAATAATTTTATGGAGTTTAACCAAGAATCCCCTAGTAAGCAGTTTGAGCTTTAAGGGAATATATAATCTATTTAGAACGGGTAACAAATCACTATTATGTCGTGGTAATAATGATTTTTTATAAAGATCCTTTTTTGGGAGGAGGTGAATGGCATGAACAAAACAGAACTAATTAATGAAGTTGTAGCAGCAACTGAAATTTCTAAGAAAGATGCTACAAAAGCTGTTGATGCTGTTTTTGATACAATCTTAGAAGCTTTAAAAAATGGAGATAAAGTTCAACTAATCGGTTTTGGAAACTTTGAAGTACGTGAACGTGCGGCTCGTAAAGGTCGTAATCCACAAACGGGTGAAGAAATTGAAATTGCAGCTAGTAAAGTGCCAGCTTTCAAACCTGGTAAGGCACTGAAAGATGCTGTAAAGTAAAATTATACATACGGGTGCTTACCGTGAAAAGGGACCGCGTGCAAACGCGGTCCCTTTTTTTGCTTCTTATTTTCTATGTATGATAAGATAAAAGATGGTGTAAAAGAAAGTATAAACCTATTTGTTAGTTTTCGTTTATAATCTGTAGGCTACCTTCAGATTTTCTATTTACGTACGCAGTACACAGTTTACCTTTGACCTTCTGTTTAGTCAGAGGAACAGGGTTGTACTTATACGATGGATTTAAACTTGTCAGCAGTGTCGAAAGGAATTCTATGCAGCCAATTGATAAATGCTAATCATATAAAAAATTCATGGGCGTATTAGGAGGAAAAGTAATGGCAAATGTGAATCATGCCAAAATTGAAGAAGCAGTGAAGATGATTTTGGAAGCAGTTGGGGAAGATCCGGAGCGAGAAGGTTTACTTGATACTCCGCAGCGAGTAGCGCGAATGTATGAAGAAATTTTCTCGGGTTTAAAACAGGATCCGAAAGAATGTTTCGAAACGGTTTTTGGAGAAGATCATGAGGAACTTGTGCTTGTGAAAGATATTCCTTTTTACTCAGTATGTGAGCATCATTTAGTTCCTTTTTACGGAAAAGCCCATGTTGCATACATTCCGAGAAATGGACGAGTGACAGGATTGAGTAAATTAGCGCGTGCTGTAGAAGCGGTGTGCAGACGTCCGCAACTTCAAGAGCGAATTACAGCAACAGTTGTTGACGCGATTATGGATAAACTTGAACCACACGGCGCAATGGTCGTTATTGAAGCGGAACATATGTGTATGACAATGCGCGGGGTGAAAAAGCCTGGTTCGAAAACGGTTACATCTGCTGTAAGAGGAGTATTTGCAGAAGACTATCGAATACGAACGGAAGTATTAGCCTTTATTAAAGAGTGATAAAGTGGAGAGGATAAAAGTATGGAAAATAAAACGATTAATGAATTTGTAGTTATTAAAGCGTTAGAAGATAGTGTAAATGTCATCGGGTTAACAAGAGGGACCGATACTAAATTTCATCATTCTGAAAAATTAGATTCTGGAGAAGTGATGATTGCTCAATTTACGGAGCATACTTCAGCGATTAAAGTTAGAGGGGCTGCTAAAATTTATACAGCTTATGGAGAAGTAGAGAGTGAGTCTAAAAAAGGATAATTTAATCCTGAGTACTTATACACCATTTATCGTTTGATTCGTGACGAAAGTTTAGTTATTACAGTATAGAGGCATTCCATCTGATTGTTTTTATGGTATAATGGTGTGTGTTTTATACAAAATGTACAGATTAGACGAGTAATGAATTTTTGCGTCGGCCTTTAGTAAAGAACAGGATGAACGATTTCCTTTCATAGGCTATGCGCTTTACTTTGTAGAATACTCCTTGCTGGCTTATTAGGGCAGAGGCGGGAATGCATTTAAAATTATCATTCGGGGATGCAGGGTGATCTCAATTGTTAAACATAATAAATGATGTAAAGGAATTACGGCAATTAATCGAAACAAAAGCCCATCATTCTTATTTACAAAAATATATAGAAGAGCCATTTGTTGATGAAGATAAGCTGCTGTTACTGTGGGGCTTGTTTAACGAATTGGAGATTTCAGACAATGAACGGAATCATTATATGCTGTCGACGATGCTCGTTCAAATTGCACTAGATACGCATGAAAAGGTATCGAATACAAATGTAATGGGGAGTCCGGGTTTACTTAAGAATCGTCAATTAACAGTTCTTGCTGGGGATTATTACAGTGGTCTGTATTATCAAGTGCTGGCGGAAGTGGGAAATATTAATATGATTCGTGCGCTATCGAGCGCTGTCAAAAAAATCAATGATCATAAAATTCTTTTGTATCAATATACGCTAAATAACATCCCTGCTTTGCTCAATAGCTTCCGGGCAGTAGAAGCTTCGTTAATTTATAAAATAGCGGAATATTATCAAAAACCTGTTTGGATGGATGGAGCAGAGAATCTGCTGTTATTAAAACGATTGTATCGAGAAAAAGAGCAGTATCGGGAAACAGGACAATCTCTTCTTGTAGAAGGGATACGTCTCATTTTATTCCCTCATATAGCAATGGAAATAGAACTTTCTAAAGAACAACTGTTACAAGTGGAAAATACGATGGATTCTTGTATTGAGTATGCGATACAGTCTGTCAAACAGTCAAAGGGTGAACTTTCTTTAGCTAATGTGGAACTTCATCAGCGGATGGATGACATGTTATCGTTTACAGAGCTTAAAGTAAATTCATATGTGAAAGAAGGGTGAGCGATGGAACAGTCTAAAGAGCAAAAAGTTCATCATGTATTTGAGAAAATTTATGGGAATTATGACACGATGAATTCAGTCATTAGCTTTCAACAACATGTTAAGTGGCGAAAAGTGACAATGAATAAGATGAAGGTTCCTAAAGGGGCTAAGGCGCTTGATCTTTGCTGCGGAACAGCAGATTGGACGATTGCACTTGCTGAAGCGGTTGGAGAAACAGGGGAAGTATATGGCTTAGATTTTAGTAAAAATATGCTGAAGATTGGTAAAGAAAAAGTACAAAAACGTAAACTTGATCAAGTCACATTATTGCATGGGAATGCGATGGATCTTCCATTTCCTGATAATAGTTTTGATTACGTGACCATCGGTTTTGGACTTCGAAATGTACCGGATTATATGCAAGTTTTAAAAGAAATGAATAGAGTATTAAAGCCAGGGGGTATGGGGGTATGTCTGGAAACATCTCATCCAACTTTATTTGGCTTCAAGCAATTATTCTCTTTTTATTTCCGTTTTATTATGCCGGTGTTTGGGAAAATATTCGCTAAAAGTTATAATGAATATTCATGGTTGCAAGAATCAGCCCGAGATTTCCCAGGGATGAAAGAGCTTGAAAACATGTTCAAGCAAGCTGGTTTTGAGCAAGTAAGTTATAAGGCTCATACCGGCGGAGTAGCGGCAACTCATTTCGGGATTAAACCAAATTGAGCATGTTAGCAATGAACAAAGCTGGGTGGAATGTATGAAATATAAATTGAAGTATTCGTTTTTAAATTCTGATTTACAATTAGTTGAAAAAGAATTGGAAGCTGCTATTCATGCCGATTCAAGTGTTTTGACAGAGGCCTCCCTTCACTTGCTGCAATCGGGAGGGAAGCGAATTCGGCCTGTTTTTGTATTGCTAGCTGCAAGGTTTGGCGATTATGATATCCATGTTGTAAAGCATGTAGCAGCGACGCTGGAGTTGATTCATACCGCTTCATTAGTGCATGACGATGTTGTCGACGATGCCGATTTACGTCGTGGATCTGCGACGATTAAGTCTAAATGGGACAATCGTGTTGCTATGTATACGGGTGATTATATTTTTGCGCGGGCACTTGAAATGATGAGCGAGATTAACAATCCACGGGCACATCAGATTTTAGCGAATACTATGGTTGAACTATGTCTAGGGGAAATTGAACAAATTAAGGACAAATTTAATTTTGAACAAAATTGGCGGATTTATTTTAGAAGAATTAAACGGAAAACAGCCTTATTGATTGCCTCTAGTTGTCAATTAGGAGCTATTGCTACGGGGGCCGATGAAAGGATACAAAGAAGTCTGTTTAGATTCGGTTATTATGTCGGGATGAGTTATCAAATCATGGATGACATCTTAGACTTTACCGCTTCAGAAGCAGAGCTTGGAAAACCTGCAGGCAGTGACTTGCTTCAAGGAAATATTACATTACCTGTATTAATTGCGATGAAAAATCCTGCTTTAAAGGAAATCATCAAAACGGTGCATGAGGAAATGACGAAGGAAGATATGGGGGCAATTATTCAGGCTATTAAAGCATCTGGAGCCATCGAACAAGCCACAGAGATCAGTGATCAATATTTGGAAAAGGCTTTTAGAGAATTAGAAGGGTTACCTTCTAATAAAGCTCGAAAAACACTGTCTCAAATTGCGCAAAACATTGGAAAAAGAAAGTTCTAGAGGTTTTTTATACTTAGAGTTGCGAAACTTAACAAATGATGATAAGATTTCTAGGTGATTGCCTGAAAAAGGCAAATAATTTTGATACATAGTAGGAGTGACTATAATGGAAAGAACATTTTTAATGGTAAAGCCTGATGGCGTACAACGTAATCTAATCGGAGAAATCGTTTCTCGTTTTGAAAAGAAAGGCTTCCAACTTGTGGGAGCTAAATTAATGCAAATTTCTCAAGAATTAGCTGAGCAACATTACGGTGAGCATAAAGAGCGTCCTTTCTTCGGCGAACTAGTTGATTTCATTACATCAGGCCCAGTATTTGCAATGGTATGGGAAGGTGAAAACGTTATCGCAACAGCTCGTCAAATGATGGGTGCTACAAACCCTAAAGATGCTGCTCCAGCAACAATCCGTGGTGATTTTGCAGCAACTGTTGGTAAAAACATTATTCACGGTTCTGATTCACCAGAAAGCGCAGTACGTGAAATTGGTTTATTCTTCAAAGAAGAAGAAGTAGTAGAATACTCTAAATTAATCAGCGAGTGGGTATACTAATTCAATGTATGGCAATCAAGCAGGTTTTTCGTTCTAAACGAAAAACCTGTTTTTTTATGTCTTTTGGCACTTGATTATATTTAAAATAGTAAAGATTTGTATCTTTAAGCCGATATAAACAATGAATAGTATATATAAAAATAGATGAAGGGGTCGGAGCGATGCCTCAAGGATACGAAGAATTTACTCAAAATATAAAAAAACTAACAGGGGTTGATCTTTCTTTATATAAGGAAGGGCAAATGAAGCGAAGGCTTACTTCTCTTTACGAAAAAAAGGGATGTAAGTCATTTCAAGAATATTTTCGAGTGATTCAGTCTAATCATGAAGCATTGAATGAATTTTTAGATCGAATGACGATTAATGTGTCTCAATTTTATCGAAATCAAAAGCGATGGGAAGTATTAGAAAAGAAAATTCTGCCTTCACTTTTAACTTCTTCGAAGAAGTTGAAAATTTGGAGTGCGGCTTGTTCGACAGGAGAAGAGCCTTATACAATTGCGATGATTTTATCTAATTTTATGCCGCTTCATCAGATTGATATTTTAGCGACCGATATTGATGAAAATGTGATTGCACGAGCTAAGCTAGGTTTGTACCCTGAACGTTCCTTGGCAGAGGTTCCTGCTAATATGAAGCAAAAATATTTTACACAAGAAGGCAGCGGCTTTTATAAAGTAGCAGATGAAATTAAACGAACAGTAACGTTTAAAAAACATAATTTGCTTGCGGACCGATTTGATACGGGATACGATTTAATCGTTTGCCGTAATGTACTTATTTATTTTACAGAAGAAGCAAAGAACACGCTGTATGAGGAATTTAGTACGGCTTTGAAGAAAGATGGCGTGTTTTTTGTTGGAAGTACAGAGCAGATTTTTAATCCGATTAACTATCAATTAGAAACGCTTGATACATTCTTTTATAAAAAGATTTAATGATAAAGGGCTATATCCGTTTTAAACGGAGGGCCCTTTTTGTTTAAGGCATTGTTAAACAATCATGTATGATCTCCTGCAAATCAACATGTCATATATATAGAAACTGCTAATCGACTTCTAGTACTCGTGCTTTATCCCTCGTTATATTAAAGCAATAGCGTTAATCAAATGAGTTAGCAATTAACAGTGATGTTTAAATAAATCTTTTTGTTAAATAACGGTAGGAAGGGTAAGCTAGAAGCAGTTCATTTGAAGGTAATTGACTTAATATTCCGTAAAAGATAGGAGAGTTCGTGATTAAAATATATCGAAAAAAGTCGATAACGTGTAAAATAATATAAGGACGTAAAACAAAAAGTCATTTTGTTTCTTTCATATTCCCACTTTTCTTAAAATTGTGGTATATTGATACATACATCCTTTAAAGTGCTAAAAGGGGGCAAATCAAATGAGATATTTAACAGCTGGGGAATCACACGGTCCACAACTGACGACAATTATTGAAGGATTGCCGGCAGGAATGCCGATTGAAAATGTTGATATTAATGAACAATTGGCGCGTCGCCAAAAAGGACATGGCCGTGGCCGCAGAATGCAAATTGAAAAGGACACAGCGTTTATTTCGTCTGGAGTGAGACATGGCTATACGCTTGGATCACCAATTGCTTTAGTCGTTGAAAACGATGACTGGAAGCATTGGACAAAAATTATGGGCAGTGAAGGGCTTACAGAAGAAGAAGCCGAAGAAATTAAACGAAAAATTACTCGTCCACGACCAGGTCATGCCGATCTGAATGGTGGAATTAAATATGGCCATCGCGATTTACGAAATGTATTAGAACGTTCATCAGCTCGTGAAACAACAGTTCGGGTAGCAGCGGGAGCGGTTGCTAAAAAATTATTATCTTTGCTTGGAATTGAAGTAGCTTCACATGTAGTAGAAATTGGAGGTATAAAGGCAAATTCAGCACCTTATGAAAGTATTCAACAATTGCAAGAAGTAACAGAAGCATCGCCTGTTCGTTGTTTTGATAAGGAAGTAGAACAACAAATGATGGATGCAATTGATGATGCGAAGAAAAAAGGCGATTCTATTGGTGGAATCGTAGAAGTGATTGTGGAAGGAATGCCTGTTGGTGTTGGAAGCTATGTACATTATGATCGAAAACTAGATGCAAAGCTTGCAGCAGCTATCGTCGGGATTAACGCCTTTAAAGGTGTCGAAATTGGTTTAGGCTTTGAGGCAGCGCATCGCTTCGGCAGTGAAGTGCATGATGAAATTGCATGGGATAAGGAAAAAGGCTACTACCGTAAAACAAACCGTTTAGGCGGCTTTGAAGGTGGAATGACTACAGGAATGCCAATTGTTGTCCGCGGTGTGATGAAGCCGATTCCAACACTGTATAAGCCATTAAAAAGCGTAGATATTGATACGAAAGAAGTATTTGAAGCAAGCGTTGAACGTTCAGATAGCTGTGCCGTGCCAGCAGCAGCAGTAGTGGCTGAAGCTGTCGTTGCATGGGAATTAGCAGCAGCGATTGTAGATCAATTCCCTTCCGATCGTTTTGATCAGTTAGCAGATTATTTGAAAGCGTATCGAGAAGAAGTGAAGGAGTTTTAATTCATGGAATCGATTACGGTTAAAACATCCTCTAAGCAATACCCAGTATTTATTGGGAAACACGCAATCGATACATTGCCGCACTTCATCGAGAGTCATGTATCGAAAGCCAATAAAATTTTAATTATTACAGATGAAAAAGTGGCAACACTTCACTTAGAAGCTGTTCAAGCAGTGCTGTCGGCTACGGGTAAACAAGTGTTTACACATATTGTCCCACAAGGGGAATATGCGAAAACATTTGATGTGTATTATGAATGTCAAAGTTATTGCCTATCACAGCAACTCAATCGAAAGTCATTAATTATCGCTCTTGGGGGCGGTGCTGTAGGTGACCTTGCTGGTTTTGTTGCAGCTACATTTATGAGAGGCATTCCGTTTATTCAAGTGCCAACGACATTGCTTGCTCATGATAGTGCTGTCGGTGGGAAAGTAGCGATTAATCATCCCCTTGGTAAAAATATGATTGGCGCTTTCTTTCAACCGGAAGCAGTCATTTATGATTTGAACTTTCTTGCAACATTACCTGAGCAGGAATTACGATCAGGTTTTGCGGAAGTGATTAAGCATTCCTTAATTGCAGATACAGATTTCCATCATTGGTTAATGACAAATATTCAAGATTTGACGAAGATTACCGATGAACAATTCTTCAAGATGATTAAAAGAGGAATTGAAATTAAAGCAGCGGTTGTGGAAGAAGATGAGAAAGAAAATGGCGTACGTGCCTATTTAAATTTTGGACACACTCTCGGGCATGCAGTAGAGGCTTCGATGGGGTATGGTAAGTTTACACATGGTGAATCGGTGTTAATTGGGATGGTATACGCGCTTAAACTTAGCCAGAAAAAGCAACGGCTTGTATTTGATTACAATTCTTTTGTGGAGTGGGTTCAAGCGTTGGGGTATCGAACAACGATTCCGAAGCATCTGAAGATGGAGCCGTTATTACAGCTCATGAAAACTGACAAAAAATCTGTTACCAATTCAGCGACATTCGTTCTTTTAGAACAGGTTGGTGCACCGGTATTAACGGAAATGGCAGATGAAGACCTATTAAATGAAATGGCGAATTTCATCGAAAGATAATGGGAGAGGACGGAGAAATAGTGATTAGAGGGATAAGAGGTGCAACGACGGTCGAACATGATACAGAAACCGAAGTAATGGCTGCGGTTGAAGAGTTAATGGCTGAGATGATTGCGGCAAATGATATTGACCCTGAGATGGTTGCTTCTGTATTTTTTTCTGCAACGGATGATATTAGCTCTGTCTTCCCAGCAAAGGCGTTACGAAATATAGAAGGCTGGAGATATGTTCCCGTTACTTGTATGGCTGAAATTGCAGTCGAAGGGGCCTTAACATCTTGTATTCGAGTAATGCTTCATGTCAATACGACGAAATCTCAACGAGAGATTCAACATATTTATCAAGCTGGTGCAAAAGTGTTGCGACCAGATTTAGCGGAATAATTTATTTATAGAGGTGAGCGTAATGAAATGGAATAAGGCAGTGCTTTCTTTAAAGCCTTACCAACCTGGTAAATCAACAGATGAAGTAAAACGTCAATACGGACTTGAAAAAATTGTGAAATTAGCTTCTAATGAAAACCCTTTTGGTTGTTCAGAACAAGTAAAGAAAAGTATTCAATCATTTAATAATTCCTTTGCCATTTATCCAGATGGCTATGCAACCGTGCTTCGTTCAGAGGTTGCTAAGCATACTGGAGTTAAAGAAACAGAGCTTATTTTTGGAAATGGATCAGATGAAAATATCCAAATTATTTCACGAAGCTTACTTGGACCGGGGAAAAATACAGTAGCTGCTACAGGAACATTCTCACAGTATCGTCATAATGCAACTCTTGAAGGGGCGGAAGTGCGTGAAGTACCTCATGCGGATGGCGACCATGATTTAGATGCTATGCTTGCAGCTATTGATGAAAATACGGCTGTCGTTTGGGTATGTACACCGAATAATCCAACAGGAAAGTATATTCCAGAACAAAAGCTGCGTTCTTTCTTAGAACAAGTACCTGAAGATGTACTTGTTGTGTTAGACGAAGCATATTCTGAGTATGTTGTGGCAGAGGATTATCCACGAACAAATCATTGGCATAATACATATAAAAATATTATTGTGCTACGTACTTTTTCAAAAGCTTATGGTTTGGCAAGTCTTCGCGTAGGGTATGGAATTGCTTGTGAAGAGATTATTCAAAGATTAGAGCCTGCACGTGAGCCATTTAATGTTAATACATTAGGGCAAATAGCGGCTGTTGCGGCTCTTTCTGACCAAGAATTTATCGAAACGTGTCGTGTGGCAAATCGAAAAGGTATGGATCAATATTACCAATTCTGTGAACAGGAAAATCTATCGTATTATCCTTCACAAGGAAATTTCATTTTCATCCATTTTAAACAAGATGCGGATGAGATTTTCCAATACTTGCTTGAGCGTGGTTTTATTGCTCGTTCTGGTAAATCATTTGGTTTCCCAACTAGCTTGCGTGTAACGGTTGGTTCTCAAGAAGAAAATGCAGGTATGATTGAAGCTATTAAAGGGTTTTTGCGTGCCGCTTCAGAGAAATAACTAAGGGAAGCCTCCAAGTCTAATAGATGGTTATTGTAAATCATTTTGTTAATCGAACTTAATCATTTTTACAATATAGCCAAATATATAGAAAAAAGCGACGAAGTGGTTCTCGAGTAGATGAGCCACTAGTCGTTATGATATTTATACTATCGTCGAATGTCCAGGATTTCTAAACAAGGGGCATTTGAACGGGCAGTATAAAAAGCGGAGGGAAGCAACGTGAATGGTAAGGTTTTTATAATTGGTCTTGGCCTAATCGGCGGGTCGTTAGCAATGGCTATTCGTCAAGCTCATGAAAGTGTTCATATTGTTGGTTACGATGTGAATGAAAATAATATTCAGCTCGCTAAATTACTAGGCATTGTAGATGATTCTGTTGATTCTATTGCAGAAGGTGTTCTTGAGGCGGACTTAATCTTACTTGCTGTTCCGGTTGATCAAACAGAAAAAATTGTTATACAATTAGCGGATATGAAGCTGAAAGATGATGTGATTGTAACAGATGCGGGCAGTACAAAAAGTACTGTAGTGGAAGCGGCAAAGCATTTAATGAATCGAGGCATTACTTTTATTGGCGGTCATCCGATGGCAGGGTCACATAAAAGTGGGGCTGGGGCGGCTAAACCCCATTTATTTGAAAATGCTTTTTATTTATTAACACCTTCAGATGACCACCATACGAAGGAAATTAATCAATTGAAGGAATGGTTAAAAGGGACAAGAGCGAACTTTTTAGTTGTTAGTCCTCATACGCATGATTGGTTAACAGGTGTCATTAGTCATTTTCCTCACATTGTTGCCGCGGGACTTGTTAAGCAAGCGCAAACATACAGCGAAGAAAATGAGCTTGTTGCGCGATTAGCAGCCGGAGGTTTTCGCGATATCACAAGGATTGCTTCAAGCAGTCCAGAAATGTGGCGTGATATTCTTTTACATAATCGCGATGTTCTTTTAGATTTAATGGACGATTGGATCATGGAAATGGAACATATTAAAGAGCTTGTCGCAAATCGAGATAGTGGAGAAATTTATCGCTTTTTTGCTGAGGCAAAGGTATTTCGCGATGATATGCCAGTTCATGCAAAAGGCGCCATTCCTTCCTATTATGATTTATATGTCGATATTCCAGATACACCAGGGAGTCTCGCTGAAATTACTGGCTTGCTGGCCCAAAAAGGGATTAGTATTACGAATATTCGCATTATCGAGACGCGGGAAGAGATTTATGGAGTCCTCGTTATTAGCTTCCAAAATGAAGAGGATCGCTTAAAAGCAGCAGAAGCTATTGGAAACTATACGACTTATGAAACGATTTTGGCGTAATTTTTAAAAAGTAAAGGGTGATTGCGTGAATACAAAAATATTGCAAACAGACATACAATCATTACGTGGAGAAATTGCCGTTCCGGGCGACAAATCTGTCTCGCATCGTTCCATTATGTTTGGAGCCCTTGCTAATGGAGAAACAATTGTTACAAACTTTCTTCCTGGTGCAGACTGCTTAAGCACAATCGCTTGTTTTCAAAAGATGGGAATTACGATTGAACAGACGGGCAAGCAGGTTCGTGTGATTGGAAAAGGGTTTAAGGGATTAACGGAACCAAGTGAAGTTCTCGATGTTGGTAATTCTGGAACTACAATACGATTGATGATGGGGATTTTAGCTGGACAAAACTTCTCCGCTGTATTAGCAGGTGATCATTCAATTGCTAAGCGAACAATGAAGCGAGTTGTTGAACCGCTTCGAGAAATGGGCGCTGCTATTGATGGTAGAAATAATGGGGAATTCACTCCGCTTCACATTCGTGGAGGAAGTTTAAAACCAATTCGCTATAAGCTTCCAGTTGCTAGTGCTCAAGTAAAATCTGCTATTTTGTTAGCAGGCTTGCAGGCTGAAGGAGAAACTGTCGTTATTGAGCCGGAAGAAACGCGTGACCATACAGAGCGAATGATTCGTCAGTTTGGCGGACAAGTGGTAAAAGAAGGTCAAGAGATTAAAGTGCAAGGTAACCAAGTGCTCACGGGTACTGAAATTTATGTGCCGGGAGATATTTCATCTGCTGCTTTCTTCATGGTCGCTGCCGCTATTACCCCAAATAGCGAAGTAGTGTTGAAAAATGTCGGACTTAATCCGACACGAGTAGGAATTATTGAAGTTATGCAAAAGATGGGGGCGGATATTACGGTTGAAGAGCTTCCATCAAAAGGTGAACCAATCGGTACGATTACCGTTCGCAGTTCGAAGCTTAAAGGCACGACGGTAAGTGGAGAGTTAATCCCACGTTTAATTGATGAAATCCCTATTATCGCTCTTTTAGCAACACAAGCTGAAGGTACGACCGTTATACAAGATGCAGCTGAATTGAAAGTGAAAGAAACGAATCGTATTGACACGGTTGCTCATGAGTTATCGATATTAGGGGCGGATGTGAAACCGACGGATGATGGTTTAATTATTCAAGGCGGTACACCGCTTCACGGTGGAGAGGTAACGAGTCATGGTGACCATCGAATCGGCATGATGCTTGCTGTTGCTGGTTTAATTGCTAAAGGAAAAATTGAATTGCATGACCCTGCTGCAATTAATGTATCCTATCCAGAGTTTTTCGAGCATTTAGGACAGTTGGTTTAAAGATGGTGTACGACTTGAGCCATGTCCTTCATATAGGATAGCTGTAGATGCCCTTCCTAATTGATTTGCTGAAATCAATTGGGAGGGGTTTTTATGTCCCTGTTTCTTTATATGATATAACAACTAGCACAAAAAGTATGTGCATCCAATCAAGAAAGCCGGAAATATGGTTCAAATGGCGAAAAATGTAGAAAACGTATCGGATATTGCCGATATTTTACATGCTAGTGTAAGGGAATGTACTGTATAGTACAGCAATCTTAGTTAAAATAAGCCAAAATTCAACAAGGTTATATAATAAATGATAGAATCTCAATTTTTAACACCCACTGTAAAATACATGTTTATGGTGGGTGTTCTTTATCTGACTGGAAAATTTGTAAAAAAATCACTTTTAATAGAAAAAGGAGAATGAGTATTAGGTGGAGAATGTTATTTTAATCCTTTTTTTAAGTAAGCGATGCTGAACAGCGTACGAAAGTGCGGTTTCATACGAGATGAGCTAAAGCAAAAAGTTGTGTGTACTCGTAAGGAGGCCAGCAACCGATAATGGAAATAAACGATATGTATGTGATAAACTAAGGACGGTTTGATTAATGAGCGATAAAGGAAGGAAATATGTATGAGTTCAGTAGATAAAGTGTTACAACTCTTAAAAAAAGGGGAATTAACGGAAGCAACTTCACATATAAATCGAATAACAACAATGGAATCAGCGGAGAATATATTATCATTAGCTGAAGGAATTTCTCAATTAGGGTTCTTGGATGAAGCGAAGAGATTGTATGAACATTTGCTTCAATTATATCCAGGAGAAGGAGAATTGCTTATTTCGATTGCTGAGATTTTAATTGACAGTGATCAAGAAGACGAGGCAATGCTAATGCTTGAACAAATAAGCTCCGATGATGAGATGTATCCAAGTGCTCTTCTTTTGGAAGCCGATTTGTATCAGTTGCAGGGAATGGATGAAGTAAGTGAAAGAAAGTTGCTTCAAGCGAAAGATTTATTGCCTAGTGAGAGTATTATTGATTTTGCCCTGGGAGAGTTATATTATCAGCAAGGAAGAAATCAAGAAGCCATTTCAGCATACATAAAGGTATTAGAACATGAAGAGGAAATTGGTGGAGTGAATCTAAATCAACGTCTTGCTGAGGCATTAAGTGGGGCAGGAAAGTTCGAAGAGGCACTTCCATACTTTGAGAAGGCACTCGAAAATCATTTGGAAATTAATACGTTATTTGAGTATGCGCTGACTGCTTATCAAGCGGGAATGTATCAAACAGCCATCCAGAAATTTGTCGAATTGAAGGAGCTAGATCGTGAATATCACTCGATGTATTTATATTTAGCTCGTGCTTATGAACATCTTGAAAATGTTGACGAGGCACTAAAGACAGTAAAAGAAGGAATTCGAGCAGACGAGTATAATAAAGAACTATATTTCTTTGGCGGCAAGCTTGCTTTGAAAAAAGGATTAGACGAAGAAGCGGAAGAATTCTTCAAAGAAGCGTTAGCGCTTGACCCAGGTTATTTAGAAGCGACTCTTACTTTATTAAAATTGTATATGCACCAAGAAAAGTATGAAGATGCGCTTGAATGTATGAAAGAAGTACGAAGATATGGCGAAGATGACCCTCAATTTGATTGGATTGAAGCTGTCAGCTATCAAAAATTAGAACAATATGAAAAGGCATTAAATAGTTATCATAAAGCATATAATGCATTTAAGCACAATGAAGATTTCTTAGAGGATTATGGTTTCTTTTTAGTAGAAGAAGGAGACCGTACTACAGCCAGAGAAGTATTTACTGCATTACTTCAAAGCAATCCTGCTAATGATGAATATGTACAAATCTTAGAGAGACTTCATGAGAACTAGGGAGAAGATACGAAGCCGAAATGAAAAAAATATCAAGACAGAGGAGGGAATTCATGATGGCTGCCCCTGTTTCTGTGAACGAGAAGAAGGATTTTATTCGCTGGTTTTTAAATCATTATCAATTGAAGCGTAGGGAATGTGTGTGGATTTTAAATTATTTGATGAGTCATGATCAATTGATGAAGAAAGTGCATTTTGTTGAAAGTGCTCAATACTGTCCGCGTGGATTGATTATGTCGACTCATTGTGTCGATGAAGTACCATTTAGATTTTATAAAGCTAATATTATGACTACGGATGCTGAAAAATCTTTTCATGATATTCGACTAAACCGTGATGAAGAAATTTTTATTCAACTTAATTTTAAGTCTGCCTACTCCTCTCATCAATATGCGGCAGTGTTAGAAGAAAATCCTTATATGCCTAAATCTAAAATTGCTAATGAAAAAGATCAACAGCTAGTTGAACAATTTTTAGAAAACAGTATAGTCTCTTTCCAAAGGGAGCGCCTCCTTAAAAAGATTGATGAAGCACTTGATCAGCATGATGAAGAAGCGTTTAAGAGTTTAACGAAAAAACTCCATTCTTTAAAAGTTGACTTAAAATGATAATGAACGCCTTTCCGTTTATCGGAAAGGTCTTTTTTATTATATCGCTTTGTGTCAATAACATTGTGGAATATTATTGGAGTTTAATGATAAAAATTGGTTTTTCGTAAATAATAAGGATATATAGTAAAGATATTCTATTGAAACGAAAGATGATACAATAAAAAGGAGTTGATTATACAAAAATTGGGAGTGTTGGACCGGTATGAAATGGAATGCAACAGATGTCGAATTATATATAACAGCTAAAGAATATGTGGATACGGTGTTAGTGCCGCTTATTCCAATTTCCTTTGATGATCGAATGAAACAATTATCATCTATGAGTGAATTTCTATCCATTTTAAGTATGGAAATTGAAAAAAAATTTAAAGGTCGTATTTTATTAATTCCGACGTTTCATTATGTAATGGATGACGAAAAAAAGGTTGAAGGATTACAAATTTGGGAAAGGAAATTAAAGCAAGCCGAATTTAACCACATTTTTTTCTTAACATCCGATATTAACTGGAAAAAAGAGGAGAACCATCTGTCTAGTTCGCTCGTTTGGATTCCAGCTATTAACTTAGAATCTTTGCCAATGGAACAGGCTAGAGAGGTAATGAAACAACAAGTAGAACAAATCATCTCCTTATTTATGAATGAATGGAAAAAGGCGGATTAAGAGGCGTTTTTTTGCTTTTTATAAAACATTTGGTATATTTTGGAATTCCCAAATATTGACCTTGGTAAATTATTGATATATCATGGAATTGTCCTAGTTTTATAGTGTTACTATGAATGGGTCTATTTGACTCGATTTAGTAATAAGGGGGGAAAATGCATGAGCAAGCGTAATGTTTCGCGTCGTCAATTCCTTAATTACACACTAACTGGTGTAGGTGGTTTTATGGCAGCGGGTATGTTAATGCCAATGGTTCGATTTGCGGTTGATCCCGTTCTTGCGGGAGGCGGTGAATCAGACTTTGTTGCCACAAAACAAAAAATTAAAGATCTTAGTACCGAACCAACACGAGTGGACTTCAGCTTTACCCAAGTTGATGGCTGGTATGAATCAGAGGTAACAAACACAGCTTGGGTGTATAAAACCAAGGATGGCAAGATTGTAGCCTTATCGCCTATCTGTAAACATTTAGGATGTACAGTAGACTGGGGCGGTGACAAAGAACATCCAGACCAATTTTTCTGTCCTTGTCATTATGGGCGGTATACAAAAGACGGAATGAATGTGAAAGGAACACCACCGATTAGTCCGCTGGATGTTTTTACAACAAAAGAGAAAGATGGAATTCTTTATTTAGGTCAACTAAAACCACATGGGGAGGCGTAAACATTGTTAACAAAAATTTATGATTGGGTTGACGAACGTTTAGATATTACGCCGCTATGGCGGGATATAGCTGACCATGAGGTTCCAGAGCATGTGAATCCTGCCCATCATTTTTCAGCATTCGTTTATTGTTTTGGGGGCTTAACCTTCTTTATTACCGTTATTCAAATCCTTTCAGGTATGTTTTTAACGATGTACTATGTGCCTGACATTAAAAATGCATGGGAATCGGTTTATTATTTACAAAATGAAGTGGCTTTTGGCCAAATTGTCCGTGGAATGCACCACTGGGGAGCGAGTTTAGTCATTGTTATGATGTTCCTACATACTCTTCGTGTATTTTTCCAAGGAGCTTATAAAAAACCACGTGAATTAAATTGGATAGTAGGCGTTTTAATCTTTTTTATTATGTTAGCTTTAGGTTTAACAGGTTATTTATTGCCATGGGATATGAAAGCATTATTTGCGACAAAAGTAACATTAACAATTGTAGATTCTGTGCCATTGATTGGCCCGGCTATGAAAACGTTAATAGCTGGAGATGC
This sequence comes from Bacillus sp. JJ634, assembly GCF_036962285.1. Lineage (NCBI taxonomy): Bacteria > Bacillati > Bacillota > Bacilli > Caryophanales > Bacillaceae > Bacillus > Bacillus sp. JJ634. The sequence goes on along the minus strand of NZ_JBALMU010000013.1, from coordinate 26,303 downwards.
GACGATTGTTGGGGCACAAACATTGACTCGATTCTTCGCCATTCATGTGTTCTTCTTACCAGCCGCTCTTTTTGCTTTATTAGCTGCTCACTTTTTGATGATTCGTAAACAAGGAATTTCTGGTCCACTGTAAAGTGTGAATGAAACCGTTTTAAAAATCAGATTAATCAGAATTATAAAAACCTTTTCATGAAGGAGGGGGATTATTTATGCACCGTGGGAAAGGGATGAAATTCGTTGGAGATTCTCGAATTCCTGCAACGGGTCGTAAACCGAATATTCCGAAAGACTATTCCGAATATCCAGGAAAAACAGAAGCATTTTGGCCAAATTTCCTTTTAAAAGAATGGATGGTAGGAGCGGTTTTTCTTGTCGGTTATTTATGTTTAACAGTCGCACATCCATCTCCGTTAGAGAGAATTGCGGACCCGACGGACACAGCATATATTCCATTACCTGACTGGTACTTTTTATTTCTTTATCAATTATTGAAATACACGTATGCGTCAGGCCCTTACAATATTATTGGAGCGCTTGTAATTCCTGGTTTAGCCTTCGGGGCGTTATTACTTGCACCATTTATCGATCGTGGTCCAGAGCGAAGACCGGCTAAACGTCCATTTGCGGTAGGGTTTATGCTGCTGGCACTATCGGGAATTGTGTATTTAACTTGGGAGTCAGCGGCTCACCATGACTGGGAAGCGTCTAAAAAGCAAGGAGCTATTGTAGAAGGAGCGGAGTTTGATAAAGAAAGTGAAGGTTATCAATTACTTGATGCCAATGGCTGTATTAGTTGTCATGGAGCTGAATTAACGGGTGGGGCAGCTGCACCGAGTTTAGTAGATACTGGTTTAACACCTGAAGAAATCGCAAATATTGCGGTTAAAGGTCAAGGTGGGATGCCAGCTGGAATGTTTAAAGGAAGCGATGAAGAATTGGAGAAATTAGCTGAGTTCGTTTCGAGTTTGACGGCAAAATAAAGTGAAAAAACTGATGACTTTTGTTATCAGTTTTTTATGTTGTATTGAAAAGAAGCAGGGAGAATGAAAAACTTGGATTTATAGGGGAAGAAAGGGTAAGATGAGAATATGAGACTTTGAAAGAGGGAACTTATATGAATTGGATGTATAGTATACTGGCTAGCAAGCAAATCCTTCTGCTGCTATTACTAGTTAATATTTTTGGAACAATCTATGGGTATATATGGTATGGGAATCAATTAGCAGAAACTCCTGATATCTTCTTGGCCTTTGTACCAGACAGCCCAACAGCTAGTTTATTTTTTGTCTTTGTCTTGTTTGCTTTTGTACTTAAAACAAATTGGGGCCTTATGGAGGCTTTAGCGATTATAACATTGTTTAAGTATGGAATATGGGCTGTTGTGATGAATATATTAACGCTTATAACAACAGGATGGTTGCCATGGGAAGGCTATATGTTAATTGCCTCTCATTTAGGGATGGCGGTTCAAGGTGTGTTATATGCTCCTTTTTATCGCATCAAGCTTTGGCATCTCGTTGTCGCCGCCATTTGGACGATTCATAATGAGATAATTGATTATGTGTTTAAAATGATGCCGCGTTATGGGGATTTAATGCAGTATATGGATGCTATTGGCTATTTTACATTTTGGCTCAGTTTATTTTCTATTTTTATTGGCTGGTATTTTGGCTATCGTAAAGATCGCTTGGCCCTTAGGATTTAAGATCTGTTAGATTCCAGCATAGGACGTCTGTACTTGTTATAGATCTAATATAAAAATTTGGTCTACTCTTGTTTTCTTATTCATATCGTGTAGTAGAGATATGAGGAGGGACAAGGAGTATGCTTAAAAAAATCTTATTATGCATCATCGCATTATTAATTGTGATCCAACATCCTGCTTTTGGACAAACCTCTTCAAGTTTAGAGCAATTAGATGCTCTGTCTGATAAGGCGCTTGAAATGACAAAACTAAAGCGATATGAAGATTCAGAAGCCATGTTAACGCATTTTTCAGATGTATTTTTACAGTTAACGGCAGAAGAATCGATTTTTGATATGGATGAATTACGTATTATAACAGTGGCTCATAACGAGGCGTTAGGAGCGGTTCAGGATGAGGAGATTACTGATAGTGAGAAGGTTAACGCCGTAACTAAGTTCCGTTTAGTCATTGATGCTGTTAAATCGACTCACCAACCACTGTGGACGAACATGGAATCTTCGATGATGGATACATTTAGTCAAACAAAAGAAGCAGCTCTTCAACAAAATGCCGATAAGGTTGAAGAAGAACTGTCTACATTATTTGCTCAATACGATATGATTTATCCGAGCTTGAAGGTGGATTTATCATCGGAAACGATTCAGCAATTGGATACACGCATTCATTTTCTTAATCAAACGCGTACAGACTTGATGACTGATCAACAAGCTCAGCGTGAATTAGACGCACTTCGCTATGATTTAGAATCAATTTTTGAAAATATGGAAGAGGATGAAGCAGATCCATCTCTGTGGTGGGTTATTATAACAACAGGAAGTATTATTATTAGTACACTTTCTTATGTTGGGTGGAAAAAATATACTGCTGGTAAAAATGAAATTAAAACACGAAAGAAACAAGATGATGAATACTAGGTATATAGGAACACTATATTTGACATGAAATCCTTCGTTTCATACAATAACAATAACTACATTATGAGGAGGACGCTATGTTTTTCGTTTATTTGGCGATTATTATTTTAATCCCGATTTATGCACAAATGAAAGTTAAAAGTACGTATAAGAAGTATTCACAAGTTGCTTCAGCTTCAGGAATGACGGGGGCTGAAACAGCACGGGCAATCCTCGATCAAAACGGCCTTTATCATGTACGCGTAGAGGAAACGCCGGGTATGTTATCTGATCACTATGATCCACGTGATAAAACGGTTCGTTTGTCAACAGATAACTATCATGGACATTCTGTGGCTGGTGTGGCAGTTGCTGCTCATGAGGTTGGCCATGCGATTCAAGATCAAGAAGGTTATGCATTTCTTCGTATTCGCCATGCATTAGTACCGGTTGCGAATTTCGGGTCAAATATATCGTGGATTCTGATTTTAATTGGAATGCTTGCAAGTATGTCAGGCTTGCTGCTTGCTGGTATTATCTTTATGGCAGCAGCTGTATTGTTTCAAATTGTGACGCTTCCGGTAGAATTTAACGCCTCTTCACGAGCAATGGACCAAGTCGTCGCTTTAGGAGTTATTCGCAATGATGAAGAGCGTGAAACGAAAAAAGTTTTAAATGCTGCCGCTATGACGTATGTAGCAGCTGCCTTGGTAGCTGTACTAGAATTAGTTCGTTTAATTTTAGTATATACAGGTATGAGAAGCGAAGATTAATCAAAGAAGGGATTCCTAATTCGGAATCTTTTTTTTGTTATGTACAAAAGCATTTCCGTAAGTCTTAATGTCTAGTGTAAGAGCATAGCTCCTCTATGCCCAATCTACTTGAAAGGTGAAGTCCAAGAACGGCTCCACCTTCTAGCTTACACTTTCGTGTTTTTTTATGAGTGAAGCGGGTTTTTATTTTCATCTAATGTGAACCCTTCTCCTAGTACATCATGCACTTCACTAACAGAAACAAAGGCATGTGGATCAATAGAAGTAATAACGTTTTTCAGGCGAAACAGTTCATTTTTACTGACCACGCAATAGAGAACTTCTCGCTCCTGTTTTGTGAACGAACCATATCCGTTCAAGACGGTTACCCCTCGATCCATCTCTTTCATTATTTGTTTAGAAATTTCCACGTTTTTTTCCGAGATAATTATGGCTCCACGTGCAGAGTAGGCTCCTTCTTGAATAAAATCAATGACCCGTGCTCCAATAAAAACAGCCACAAGTGTATACATTGCTTCTCGATAACTTAAATAAGTCAGGATAGATAAACCGATTACCATCGCATCAAACATAAACATGGCTCGTCCAATGCCAATCCCGAAATAGCGGTTTGCAAAACGGGCAATAATGTCCACTCCTCCTGTTGTTCCTCCGTAACGAAAAATAATGCCGAGTCCAACCCCGATAGACACCCCGGCAAATAGTGAGACAAGCATTAAATCGTCTCCAAGAGCCATCGGAATTTGGTAGCGTTCGAAAATCCACAGCCAGAAAGATAAGCCGACCGTACCAATAATGGTATAATAAAAAGAAGTTCTGCCTAAATACTTCCACCCAATAATAAAAAGAGGAATATTTAAAAGCAAGTTTGAATAAGAAGGTTTGAATCCAGTTAATTGATATATAATCAGAGTGAGACCGGTGAATCCACCTTCTGCTAAATTATTTTGCATATTAAAGTGAACTAGGCCAAATGCAAAAATGGCTGCTCCTAACAGGATGAATACAATATTCTTGGTTTGTAAGCTATGGTTCATATTAAGTACCTCCAACGCTTAATATACGTTCAATACAGTCATTTTAATCAAATGACTCGTTTCTTATGAAGTTTCCTGTGGTGACCCGTGCTGAAAATGTTGTCATTAGCGTCAGTTTTAGCTAACATAATGAGAGTAGATTTTAAATTGCAGCTATTGTTAATTAACAGAGCCATTTAACATAGCTGATTGTACAAATTGTTGGAAGAATGGGTGACAAGATGGACAAGCAAAAAACGATGCAAGAAATGCAAGCTGAAGTTGACCAATATATTAGTCAATTTAAGGAAGGATATTTTAGTCCGTTAGCGATGCTAGCGCGTTTATCGGAAGAACTTGGTGAATTAGCAAGAGAAGTTAATCATTATTATGGAGAAAAGCCGAAGAAAGCGACAGAAGAGGCTAATACGATTGATAATGAATTAGCGGACATGCTATTTGTGATTATTTGCTTCGCCAATTCATTAGGCATAGACTTACAAAAGTCACACGATCAAGTCATGCATAAATTTGCAACACGTGACAAAGACAGATGGACAAAATTAGAAGACTAGAAGGGGTAGAAACAACATGGCAAATATTAAAGTAATCGTAGCAGGTCCACGCGGGAGAATGGGCTTGGAAGCAGTGAAATTAGTACATAATACGGAACATTTTGATCTTGTAGCCGTTATTGATCGCAAACATAATGGGGGAAATCTTTCCGATGTAGAAGGCTTTCAAGGAATTGATGCGCCGATTTTTTCTGATATAAAAGAATGTTTTTCAAAAGTGGAGGCAGATGTACTAGTTGATTTAACAACGCCAGAAGTAGGGATGTATCATACGGAAACAGCTTTGCAATATGGCATTCGTCCCGTCGTTGGAACGACTGGTTTTACAAAAGAGGATTTAGCTAAGCTTGATGCCTTAACGAAGGAAAAAGGGTTAGGCTGTATCATTGCGCCTAACTTTGCAATCGGTGCTATTCTTATGATGAAATTTTCGCAAATGGCTGCTAAGTATTTTAAAGATGTAGAGATTATTGAAATGCATCATGATCAAAAGTTGGATGCTCCATCAGGAACAGCAGCTAAAACAGCGGATTTAATTTCTTCTGTTCGTGAAGCAAAAGTTCAAGGACATCCAAGTGAAAAAGAAACGATTCCAGGAGCACGCGGTGCAGATGTGGAAGGGATGCGTATTCATAGCGTTCGCTTGCCTGGTCTTGTTGCACATCAACAAGTGTTATTTGGAAGCGCTGGTGAATTATTAACGGTTCGTCATGATTCTTTTAACCGCGGTTCATTTATGTCAGGTGTAAAGCTTTCTGTTGAGACGATTATGAATCTTGATGTGCTTGTCTATGGTTTAGAAAATATTATCGAGTAATATACAGAGGAGCGGGAATTTATGAGAATCGCTTTAATTGCCCATGATAAGAAGAAAGAAGATATGATTGGATTCGTAACAGCCTATAAAGATATTTTTGCGCAACATGAGTTATTTGCTACAGGGACAACAGGAAAAAGAATTATGGAAGAAGTCTCATTACCTGTTCATCGCTTTCATTCGGGTCCCCTCGGTGGTGATCAGGAGATTGGTGCGATGATTGCAAAAGATGAAATGGATGTAGTTTTGTTTTTCCGAGATCCACTTACGCCACAGCCGCATGAACCAGATGTAACAGCTCTTATTCGTCTTGCGGATGTTTATCAAGTTCCGCTTGCTACAAATATGGGAACAGCAGAAGTGCTTATAAGAGGCTTAAAAGATGGCTTTATGGATTGGCGTAAACTAAGAGGATAATTAAGGTGAACTATATGAATGAAACAATAGATATATTAGCTTTTGGCGCTCATGCTGATGATGTTGAAATCGGCATGGGTGGTACGCTTGCGAAATATGCGCAAATGGGAAAGAAGATTATGATTTGTGATTTAACAAAAGCAGAAATGTCTTCTAATGGAACGGTAGAACGAAGAATCGAAGAGGCAAATCAGGCAGCTAAGATTTTAGGTGTTGAGCGAATGTCATTGAATTTACCTGATCGTGGATTGTATATGAAAGAAGAGTATATCCAAGAAATTATTACAGTGATTCGTACGTATAAGCCGACTCTCGTATTTGCGCCATATACAGTGGATCGACATCCGGATCATGGGAATGCAAGCCGTTTAGTAGAAGAAGCTGTCTTTTCTGCAGGTGTTCGTAAATATATGGAGAATATCGGATTGGGTGCGCACCGTGTACAAAATGTCTATTTTTATATGATTAATGGTTTTCATAAGCCAGATTTTGTTATGGATATTTCAGCATTTATGCAAACAAAAATAGATAGTCTTAAAGCATATGAAAGTCAATTTGTTAAAAGTGACGCAACGGTAGATACGCCGCTTGTAAATGGCTATATCGAAACAGTAGAAGCACGTGAGCGGATGTTTGGAAAAGAAGTGGGAGTAACATATGCAGAAGGTTTTATGTCGAAAAAGCCGTTGCTGATTAATGTCGATTTATTAGGAGAATAATATGAAGTTGAAAATTGGGATTACGTGTTACCCAACTGTAGGTGGGTCAGGGGTTATTGCTACTGAGCTTGGTAAACTGCTTGCTGAAAAAGGACATGAAATTCATTTTATCTCGACAAGTCTTCCATTTCGTCTAAATAAAATGTATCACAATGTATATTATCATCAGGTAGAAGTGAATTCTTACTCCGTGTTTCAGTATCCCCCTTATGATTTAGCGCTTGCTAGTAAAATGGCCGAAGTAATACAACGGGAGAATCTTGACATTCTGCATGTGCATTATGCGATTCCACATGCCGTTTGTGCGATTTTAGCCAAACAGATGGTTAAAACCGATGTGAAAATTGTGACGACTCTTCATGGTACCGATATTACTGTCCTTGGAGAGGATCCTTCGCTCACCAATTTAATTAAATATGGTATTGAACAATCTGATGTTGTCACCGCTGTTTCTTCTTCTCTTGTTGAACAAACAAAGGAACTAATTGCTCCTGATAAGGAAATTAGGACAGTTTATAATTTTATTGATGAGCGCGATTATCATAAGGTAGATTCCAGTTATTTACGCACGGAATATGGCATTGAAGAGCATGAAAAAGTTATCATTCATGTTTCGAATTTTCGGACGGTGAAAAGGGTAACCGATGTAGTGCGCACTTTTCAATTAACTGCTGGGCAAGTACCTGCTAAGCTTTTACTCGTTGGGGATGGACCAGAAGTGACCGTCGTGTTAAAACTCGTTCGAGATCTTGGTATAGAGGAGCGAGTATTATTTCTAGGAAAACAGGATAATTTAGCTGAACTTTATTCGATAAGTGATTTAATTCTTCTATTATCAGAAAAAGAAAGCTTTGGTCTAGTGTTATTGGAAGCAATGGCTTGCGGTGTTCCTGGCATTGGTACAAATATTGGCGGTATTCCGGAAGTTATTGTGGATGGTGAAACGGGCTTTTTATGTGAAGTAGGAGATGTAGAAACGGCAGCAGCCCATGCAGTTAAATTGCTACGTGATAATCATCTCCATCAACACTTCTCGAATGCAGCTTTTAGACGAGTTCATGAAACATTCGGCTCAGCTTTTATTACCGCTCAATATGAAGCGATTTATCGACAACTTCTCGTTCGATAAGGAGGACTCACATTGATGGATTCATTATTTATACAGGCTGTGCCGATTGTTGAAAGAATCGAACAAGCAGGATATGAGGCCTATTTCGTCGGCGGTTCAGTTCGTGACCAGATTATTGGCCGAGCGATTCACGATGTCGATATTGCTACATCAGCAACGCCAGGAGAGATTAAAGCAATCTTTCCACGCACTGTAGATGTTGGTATTGAACATGGGACAGTTCTTGTTATCGAGAAACATGGTTCATATGAAATTACTACTTTTCGAACAGAAAGTGGTTATAGTGATTTTCGCAGACCAGATGAGGTAAGATTTGTCCGATCATTAACGGAAGATTTAATGCGTCGTGATTTTACAATGAATAGCATGGCTATGGATAAAAATGGTAATATTATTGATCCATTTGGCGGTCAAAAAGCAATTATGGATAAGCGAATTGTTACCGTTGGCAATTCTTATGAACGATTTCATGAAGATGCTTTACGGATGATGCGAGCGATTCGATTTGTAAGTCAACTTGGCTTTACATTAGATTCAGAAACATTGCATTCCCTTCAGGAAAATGGGGCACTGCTAAAGCATATTGCTATCGAGCGTGTCCATGCTGAATTTGAAAAGCTTTTGGCAGGACCGTATCGTGTTCAAGGCTTACAGCTTTTAGTGCAAAGTGAGTTATATAAATATATACCACGTTTACATAATCAAAAAGACACGCTTAAACAACTGACAGCACTGCCAATTGATACACTTAGTGTTAGTGAAATTTGGGCGCTGTTACTGATTCAAGGGCATGTAGAAGATGTTTCGTCATTTTTACGTGATTGGAGGCTGCCCGTAAAGCAAATTAAAGCAATTCAAAGAGTCGTTTTCTTTGCGGATAAACCTTCATCCTTTGTAGAACATGTATATGATTTGTTTGAAATTGGATTAAGTGAAGGAGTTCAGGCCGCTAAAGTTAGAGCGGTCGTTCATGGAGACAGCGTGTCTGATGCAGAGGATTTGGTACGGAAAAAGTACGCTGATTTAGTCATTAAAGACATGTCGGAGCTCACGGTTGGCGGTGCTGATTTATTAGCTTGGCGTAACGTGAACCCTGGTCCATGGTTAAAAGAATATTTACAAATGATTGTAACAGCGGTATTAAAAAGAGAAGTAGAAAACGATAAACAGAAAATAAAGGAGTGGCTAGTACAGTGCAATCTGATGTAAGAACGAAGCTAATAGAAGCCTTTTCAAATGCCAATGGAACATTTATTTCAGGTCAACAGATTGCAGACTATATCGGATGTTCAAGAACCGCTGTTTGGAAGCATATTGAAGATTTGCGAACAGAAGGCTATGTTGTCGAAGCGGTCCGAAATAAAGGATATCGAATTATTACAACACCTGAAAAAGTGACAGCCAATGAGATTCAACTCGGTCTACAAACGAAAACACTTGGGAAAAAAGTTCATTATGAAGAAAGCGTAGAGACAACACAAAAAATTGCTCATACGCTGTCAAATGAGGGGGCTCCTGAAGGAACGCTTGTTGTGGCTGAAGAGCAAAGAGGTGGAAAAGGGAGATTGATGCGTCCGTGGTATTCACCTAAATATACGGGAGTATGGATGAGTTTAATTTTACGGCCATCGATACCTTTTCATGAAGCCCCTCAACTAACATTGCTTGCCGCTGTTGCTGTTGCTCAAGCGATTGAAAATACCACAGAGCTAAAGCCTCAAATTAAATGGCCGAATGATATTTTAATTAATCGTAAAAAAGTAACAGGTATTTTAACCGAATTACAAGCAGAATCCGATCGGATTCATTCTGTTATTATTGGAATCGGGATGAATATTAACCAAAAACAAACGGATTTCCCTGAGGAACTGCAAGAGATTGCTACGTCTCTTGCGATAGCTGGCGGACAAAACATTTCACGTGCAAAAGTCATTCAAGAAGTGCTTGTACGTTTAGAAGCGTTGTATGAGCTTTATCTAGCAGAAGGTTTCTCCCCAATTAAAGAGTTATGGGAAAGTTATGCGATTAGCCTTGGTCAAGAAATTAAGGCAACGACTGTGAATGAGACGATTGTTGGAAAGGCATTGGGCATTACAGATGCTGGTGTATTACTTCTAGAAGATCAAAATGGCAAGGTTCATTCTATTTATTCAGCGGATATTCATATTTAACGAATGGACGATTGTATATAGTGTTGTTAATTGGGACTTCTTGTTGAAAGGAGTCCCTAATTGTTTCATTAACAAGATTATTCATCGGAGTGCGTGAACGATTTTTGACGAAATGTGAAAAATTATAATAGAAATTTTTGACGGAGCTTGTTATAATGCAAGTGGGCAGTATCGAGAGAGCTGCACCTTTATTTGCCCAAAAAATTTGAAAATCTGCCTTGATCCAATGGGACAGGGACGGAGGGATGAAACTTCTGATGTTAACAAAGAGATTAGCTAATGATCTATAAACTGTAGTTGGAACGATGTTCGTTCATGCGGTTTTTTATTTAGCTAGTCTCTTTTTTACGTAACGAAACTAGACACCAGTGCAGTCAACTGATGTTTTCATCTCCTCTATGTAAATAAGGGGGAACGTTATGAAATTATCTGGAGATTTTTTGAAAATGAAGCAAAATAAAGAAAAGATTGTGATGCTGACGGCTTATGATTATCCATCAGCAAAGCAGGCGGAGCAAGCGGGAGTCGATATGATTCTCGTTGGAGATTCGTTAGGAATGGTTGTGTTAGGATATGAATCGACAATTCCTGTTACGGTCAATGATATGATTCACCATACAAAAGCGGTGAAACGTGGAGCTCCTCATACATTTGTTGTAACGGATATGCCGTTTATGAGCTATCATCTTTCTCTTGATGAAACGTTAAAAAATGCTACACGCATTATGCAAGAAGGCGGAGCTGATGCGGTTAAAGTAGAAGGCGCAGGTGCGGTCGTAGAAAAGATTGCCGCAATGACAAACGCTGGTATTCCTGTTGTAGCGCATCTTGGTCTAACGCCGCAATCTGTAGGAGTTCTTGGCGGTTATAAAGTACAAGGAAAGAGTCTAGAAGCAGCTCAGCAGCTACTAGAAGATGCGAAGAAATGTGAAGAGGCTGGAGCGTTAGCTATTGTGTTTGAGTGTGTTCCTCATCAAGTAGGTACACTTGTGACGGAAGCGCTTTCTGTACCAACAATTGGAATTGGTGCTGGAGTGGATACAGATGGACAAGTTCTTGTGTACCATGACATTCTTTCGTATGGGGTTGATCGTGTTGCGAAATTTGTAAAAGTATACGGAAATGCCAATGAATTAATGAACCAAGCCATTTCACAGTATGTAAGCGAAGTGAAAACGGGTGAGTTTCCAACACAACACCATACTTTTACGATGAAAGAAGAGGAACTGATGGCTTTATACGGAGGAGTCAAATGAAGATTATCACTACTATAGCAGAATTAAAGCAAGCTTTACAGGCTGAGAAACGAAACGGAAAAAGTATCGGATATGTTCCAACGATGGGGTTTTTACACGAAGGTCATGTGAGCCTGATGGAGCGTGCACGCAAGGAAAATGATATCGTTGTATTAAGTATTTTTGTAAATCCATTACAGTTTGGGCCCAATGAAGATTTTGAGACATATCCACGTGATATTGAACGAGATGAGAATATTGCTAGAAATGCAGGCGTGGATTATATCTTCTACCCTCAAGTAGAAGAAATGTACGGCTCAAAGCCATCTGTTACTGTACAAGTAGAAAGTCGTACAGATTGCTTATGCGGGACAAAACGTCCGGGACACTTTGATGGTGTTGCGACGGTTTTAACGAAATTTTTTAATATCATTGGCCCAGATAAAGCGTATTTTGGGCTGAAAGATGCTCAGCAGGTGGCAGTTGTAAGCGGGTTGATTGAGGACTTTAATTTTCCAGTAGAACTTGTACCGGTTGATATCGTTCGAGAGGAAGATGGCTTAGCTAAAAGTTCACGAAATGTTTTTTTAAGTGAAACAGAGCGCCAAGAGGCGAAAGAGCTGTATCAAGGTTTATTGCAAGCGAAAAAAGCAATTGAAGCCGGCGAGAGAGACCCAAATCAAGTGGCGCAGATTGTAGAGAATCATATTAACACGCATACGAATGGTACCATTGACTATGTTGAAGTATACCGATATCCAGAATTGCAACCAATGGAAACTCTTTCAGGGCATATCATTATTGCAATGGCTGTGAAGTTTGCAAATGTTAGACTCATTGATAATCTTACACTAACAATATAAAAGCTTAGAAAATAGGGGGAGTTTCCATGTTTCGTACAATGATGAATGCCAAAATCCATCGTGCTCGTGTAACAGAGGCGAATTTAAATTATGTAGGTAGCATTACAATTGATGAGGATATCCTTGATGCGGTTGGTATTTTACCTAATGAAAAAGTAGCGATCGTCAACAATAATAATGGAGCGCGTCTAGAAACGTATGTGATTGCCGGGGAAAGAGGAAGCGGCGTTGTTTGTTTAAATGGTGCAGCAGCAAGACTTGTCCAGCCAGAAGATGTTGTAATTATTATTTCCTACGTTATGGTAGCGGAAGAGAATCTTCCTAATCACAAACCAAAAGTAGCGATTATGAATGAGCATAATGAAATTGTTGAATTAATTTCCCATGAACCAGCAGCAACAATTATGTAAGAAACGAACCGGCTGAAAGCTATGAAACGCTTGAGGTCGGTTTTTCTTGTTATCAAGATTGAACGAATTGTGAAGTTTCTAGTATTATATAGAAGTTTCACTTTATTTCTTCTTTGTGGTATAAAAAAGTGAGGGAAACAAGGAAAGTAAGTTTGAGGTGTACAAAACATGACACAACGATATGTAGTGGTCGATTTAGAAACAACAGGAAATTCTTCGAAAAAAGGAGATCGAATTATCCAGTTTGCGGCAGTAGTGATCGAAGAGGATCAAATTGTTGAGGAATTTTCAACCTATATTCATCCAGAACAAGAGATTTCTTTGTTTATTGAAGAGTTAACCGGAATTAGCAATGAGACAGTAAAGGATGCTCCTATTTTTGAAGAGGTGGCGGAACACATTGTGAGCTTATTGGAAGGCGCTTGTTTTGTTGCTCATAATGTCTTGTTTGACTTATCGTTTTTACAAGAAGAGTTGACTCGATGCGGGCATGAGCCATTTTACGGGTCTACATTAGATACAGTTGAGTTAGCAAAAATATTAAAACCGACTTCGGATGGTTACAAGCTTCATCAGTTAGCAAAGGAAGATCGTATTGAGCATTTACGGCCCCATCAAGCTGATAGCGATGCGTATGCAACGGCTTTATTGCTGTTATCATTTAAAGAAAAGCTGCTAAGTTTGCCTTTAATGACGTTAAAGCAGCTTTATCGATTGTCTTTTTCATTACAAAGTGAAGTGTCGGAGCTCATTAATGACTGTATGGCTATCAAGCTATCTAAGGCTGAAGTGCATGAGCCAAATCTTGTTACCTATCGAGGACTTGCTTTTAAAAAGGGCAAGCAAGGATTAGAAGATAACTATCAAGAAAATGAGTATCCAACTGATCGACAGATGAAAATAAAGATGTTAAAAGCAGCATTTCCTGAGTTTGAGAGCCGATTCGGGCAGTTGCAAATGATGGATGTCATTTATGGTTCTTTTGAAAGCGAGCAGGATGCTATTATTGAAGCCGGTACAGGGATTGGTAAATCGTTAGGATACTTACTGCCGGCGGTTTATTTTGCGAAAAAAAAACAACAGCCTGTCGTTATTTCTACTTATACATTACAGCTTCAGGATCAGCTATTGCAAAAGGAAATACCGAAGTTAAAGGAAATCCTCCCCTTTGACTTTCAAGCTGTTCTTCTGAAAGGACGAAGCAATTATTTGAGTTTAGCAAAGTTTGAGCGAGCTCTTCGGGAAAAAGATGATCATTATGAAAGTGCGTTAACCAAGATGCAGATTATCGTTTGGCTAACAGAAACTGAGACAGGTGATCGGGATGAATTAAACTTATCGAGCGGCGGGCAGCTCGTATGGAATCGACTGCAAAGTGATCATTTCGTCTATCCAGGGTTAAAAAAACCATGGATAGAGATGGATTTTTTTGAGAAAGCAAAACGGACGGCGGCAAGAGCAGATTTGATTATTACCAATCATGCTTTTTTAATGACAGATTTAATAACAGACGATGCTATTTTGTCAAAACAAGGCTATATCATCTTAGATGAAGCTCATCATTTAGAACAGGCAGCTTCTAAACAATTTGGACGTCGCCTTGATTATATATTTGTCAAAACATTTTTGAACCGTCTTGGCACGTCTGAGCAAAAACAGCTTTTGTATCGCTTGGAACGAATCGTTGCTAATCATGGGCTAGAAGTAGAAAGAGCTAAAGAAAATTTAGATGGAAAACTGACTGATTTTGCCTATGAGTTCGAGCAATTATTTGCTATCATTGCGAACCAGACTAATAAGTTAGTAAAAGGAATCGTTCCTAAGCGGCTTGCTTTCAAAATAGAAGAACGCATTCATTGGCAGCGAGCAACGTTGTTAGCGGAACGATTATATGATCTGCTTCAGTCCGTTGTACGCCTGTTAGGAGAAAAATTGGATGTTCTAAAACAGCATGAAGCATCCTTAGGAAAAAATGCGTTATTTTATGTAAATGATTGTGAAGTGATTCTTGGGCATTTTATTGAAACGAAAGACATCCTTTTTGAATTTTTTATTCAGCCTAGAGAGGATTATATTTACTGGCTGGATTGTATGAATACATCTATGCCAAATGGAGTTGTTTTATCTGCTCAGCCTGTACTAGGAAGCGAAGAATTGTGGAATGCATATTTTGGTCAACAAAAAAGTGTGATTATGACATCGGCGACCCTTTCTGTTAAGCAATCGTTTCAGTTTTTTAAAACACAGTTAGGTATCGAGAAAAAAGACATCTATACCGCAAGCTTTCCTTCGCCGTTTCATTATAAAGAACAAGTAAAAGTACTTGTTCCGCGCGATATACCTGATATTCAAACATTGTCGATTGAAGAATTTGCAGAAGCATCAGCAAATTACATTATTGCTGGTGTTCAAGCGGCACAAGGTCGAACGATGGTGCTGTTTACGTCGCATGAAATGTTACGCGCTGCTTATTATACGATTAAAGAATGTGGTTTATTGGATGATTATACGTTATTTGCTCAAGGGATTTCAGGTGGAAGTAAGATGAGGCTGCTTAGAAACTTTCAAACATTTGATAAAGCCGTTTTATTTGGGACGACAAGTTTATGGGAAGGAGTCGATATTCCAGGTGAAGACTTATCTTGCTTAATGATTGTTCGCTTGCCGTTTTCGCCACCGGATGAACCTATAACGGAAGCTAGATGTCAGTTGTTAGCTAAAAAAGGAAAGAACGCTTTTTCTAGCTATTCTTTACCTGAAGCGTTGTTAAGGTTTCGACAAGGATTTGGTCGACTCATTCGTACGTCCAGCGATCGTGGTGTATTGGTCGTGCTTGATCGACGTGTTCTGACGGCCAAATATGGAGTGGAATTTCAACGCGCACTTCCGCCTGTGGAGTGGCAGGAAGTATCGATCAATGAAATGGCGACGGTGATTGAAGAATGGGTATAAGACAATTGTTCCATGTTCTTGAAAAGAATACGTTTCATAATAGGGTGGATTAACGGTTTTTTTGGAGTAGAGCCTTCAACAAAGACGCAAGATAAAGGTTCGACATGTATGGATATCAGTGTTTGTGAAGGCTCTATTATATGACATTGTTGATTTTTGACCATGGTCTCACAGGCTTTTTAGCTGAGCCGAAAGGTGTGTTATCCACAATATTATGTAAAAAAAGCCTTTGTGAAAATAGTTAAAATTTTTATAAAATAATAAAGAAAATGAACGATGAAACTGATATAATGTGAAATGAAGTGATGTCAAACCCCTTAATCTGACAGTAATTATTGACAATTTTCAGGTGATTGGAGGATGGACTTTCATGAAGAGCAAAATTGAAGTGATTTCAACGGTCAAGGTGCAAACTTCACCTGATTTATATAAAATTGTCGATGCATTGAATCGAAATTTGAAAAAACAAGATTTAATGTTTGGGTTGGCATTGGATTCAGAAGATCAAAAACAAGCTATCTTTACCATTTATCGTACATAGAAAGAGGGAAGAGATTGAAAAAATGGTTAATCATTTCTTCTGTTCTTGTTGTTTGTTTTCTCGTCTTCGTGGCAGGTGCCTATATTAGAGCATTACAACCGAAAAATGAGGCGGCAGACATTGCGCTTGCAACAGCAGAAGAAAAAGCGGGAATAGAAAAGATGGATGAATTTTACCTGTATAATGGACACGAGTCTTATTCAGTGGTCGTTGGTACAACAAGCGGTGGAGATAAGCAAATCGTGTGGATTCCCGAAAACGATGAACAAAAAGTTGTCGTTGAACATGCCCGCAATGGTAAGTCTAAAGAAGACATACTTTCAAAGGTTAAGAAAAACCGTAATCCTGCTGAGATTGTATCTGTTAAGCTTGGAATGGAAAAAAATGTGCCACTTTGGGAAGTGACGTATTTAGACGAGTCCAATAGCTATAACTACGATTATTACGATTTTAAAACAGGTGAATGGCTTAAATATTATCGCAGTATATAGAATGGAGGATTTTTTTAATTATGAAATTAGCAAAACGAGTTCAAGCGTTAACACCATCTACTACATTGGCTATTACAGCAAAAGCAAAAGAACTAAAAGCTCAGGGATTAGATATTATTGGACTAGGAGCAGGGGAACCAGATTATAATACACCAGCTCATATTATTGAAGCAGCGGTTCAATCAATGAATGAGGGACAAACAAAGTATACGCCATCTGCTGGTTTACCAAAGTTAAAAGAAGTAATTATTGCTAAATTAAAGAAAGATCAAGGCTTAGACTATACACCATCTGAAATAATCGTTGGTACTGGTGCGAAGCATGCTCTATATACATTATTCCAAGCGATTCTGGATGAAGGCGATGAAGTGATCGTTCCGACTCCATATTGGGTAAGCTATCCTGAACAAATTAAATTAGCAGAAGGAACACCTGTATATGTAGAAGGAAAAGAGGAAAATCAATACAAAATTACAAAAGAGCAGTTAGAAGCAGCTATCACAGACCGTACAAAAGCGATTATCATTAATTCACCAAGTAACCCAACTGGTATGCTTTATACGAAAGAAGAGTTACAAGCGCTAGGAGAAGTATGTTTAGCACACGATATTCTAATCGTATCTGATGAAATTTATGAGAAATTGGTTTACGGTGGTGCACAACATGTATCAATTGCACAGCTTTCACCACAATTAAAAGAACAAACAATCATCATTAATGGGGTATCTAAATCTCATTCAATGACGGGCTGGAGAATTGGATACGCTGTAGGGAATGAAGCAATCATTAAAGCGATGACAAATTTAGCGAGCCATAGCACATCTAATCCTACAACAACAGCTCAATACGGAGCAATTGCCGCTTATGAAGGCACACAAGCACCAGTTGAAGAAATGCGTCAAGCATTTGAAAGTCGTCTAAATACAATTCATGCTAAATTAGTAGAAATTCCAGGCATAACATGTATTAAGCCTCAAGGTGCGTTCTACTTATTCCCGAACGTAAAAGAAGCAGCTACATTAACTGGATATAGCAATGTTGATGATTTCGTAAAAGCGTTACTAGAAGAAGCGCTTGTTGCTGTTATTCCTGGTTCAGGTTTCGGTGCGCCTGATAACATTCGTTTATCTTATGCAACATCTCTTGAGCAGTTGGAAAAAGCCGTTGAAAGAATTCATACATTTGTTACAAATAAATTAGCATAATAATACCTATTGAAAAGCTTGCAGGCTGTAACAAACCTGCAAGCTTTTTTTGCTTTATTAAAGGAGTGTGAAGCAGTAATTTCACACGCAGAAGCTAAAAATCATATGAGTCAATGTTATTTAGCAAGGTCTTATAAAAAATGAACTGCGCTCGGCTTTTCTCGTTAAAATTATCCGCTTATTCGAATGCTGTGATTCATGTTATACTGAAATGGAGGTGTTCAAATATATGATAAAAGATCAACTGCAAGCGTGGTTTAAGCAAGGAACGCTTACCATTCCAACTTACTTATTAACTCATTATAAAATCATGGGGTTAAATGAACAGGAACTCGTCCTTTTACTTCAACTTCAAAACTTCACAGAAAAAGGGAATTCCTTTCCAACTCCTTCTCAATTATCAGAAGTTATGACATTTCAGGAATCGGAATGTCTGTTTTTAATTCAAAGCTTAATACAAAAAGGCTGTATTGGAATAGAAGTAGAGAAGAGTCAGGAATTTGGAAATGAGAAATATACTTTAGAGCCGTTATATGAAAAAATGCTGACCAGCTTTTTATTAACATTAAAAAAAGAGGAAGCGCTTGAAGCGCAACAATCAAGCGAGAGCCTGTATACGATTGTAGAACAAGAATTTGGCCGGCCTCTATCTCCATTTGAATGTGAAACATTGGCTATGTGGATAGATGATGGTCATGAGCCGGATATTATTAAAGCCGCTTTAAGAGAAGCGGTCATTTCAGGGAAAATAAACTTCCGCTATATTGATCGAATTTTATTTGAATGGAAGAAGAATGGAATCAAAACACTAGAACAAGTACGTAAACAAACACAGAAATTTAGAGCCTACCAAAAACGAGATCGCACACAAGAGCAAACATCTTCTGTAAAAGATATACCGTTTTATAATTGGCTTGAACAATAAAAAGGAGAGTACCTATGTTAACGAAAGCTCAAATTCGTCATTGTTTGGATGTTATGGCCGATATGTATCCAGATGCCCATTGTGAGCTCAATCATTCAAATCCGTTTGAATTGGTCATTGCGGTTGCTTTATCAGCGCAATGTACAGATGCGCTCGTCAATAAAGTAACGAAGAATTTATTTCAAAAATATAAAACACCGGAAGATTATTTGAGTGTGCCACTTGAAGAGCTGGAAAATGATATTCGCTCTATTGGACTATATCGGAATAAAGCAAAAAATATTCAAAAGCTCTCTAAAATGTTAATTGAGGATTATGGAAGAGAGGTGCCGCAGGATCGCGATGAATTAACGAACTTACCTGGTGTAGGCCGTAAAACAGCCAATGTCGTTGTTTCTGTTGCATTTGGTATTCCAGCTATGGCTGTGGATACTCATGTTGAAAGAGTGTCCAAGCGTCTTGGTATTTGTCGCTGGAAGGATAGCGTATTGGAAGTAGAAAAAACGTTAATGAAAAAAATTCCACGTGAAGAATGGTCGATTACGCATCATCGACTTATTTTTTTTGGCCGTTATCATTGCAAAGCACAATCACCACAATGTGAGACATGCCCGTTGCTTGACTTATGTCGAGAAGGAAAGAAACGAATGAAGAAGGTTATAGCTCCATGAGTGGAACGAATCGGTTACGTGTTCCAATAGAATTGCAATGTTCTTTGTTTTTTTCTGAAACAGAAATTATTGTGCCTGTTCAGGATATACAAAAGTGGGAAAAAATTGATAGGTGTATAATATTTCCTTATGACATTGCTTTTTTTACTGGAATAGAGGCATATAAACCGTGGGAACATGTTCATAAACATATCCCTGATCTTTTGGGGAAGTGGAAAGAAATAGAGGAGTCTTGTCGTACCTACTTTACGGAACGGCAAGCTAAACGGGCTATGGAACCGATGAAAGAGGGAATCTCTCTTTTATTTATGATGTTGTTTTGGGTGCATGGTAAGCCTGTGTATCTGCAGGATTGGCCATTACACGTCGATACACTTGATATTAAACCAGTGAATGCAGTAGAACGTTTAACCTTTATTATGCAAGGTCCAGCACGTTATCATGCTTTTATTCAACTGAGCGAATTGTTTCGTGAATTAGAAAAGCACTATGTAAAGAATCAAATAAAAAATCGCCTAAGGCAGTGAGCCTAGGCGATTTTTTATTTGATTATTGGCTTTGGTCCGTTTCACCGGGATCTGTTGTTTCTTCTTCTACTGCACCATCTTCTTCTTCATCTTCTCGATTTCCTGGATTATTATTGGAACCATTGCCATTCCCGTTACTATTGCCATTATCATTTCCATTATCGTTACCATTCCCATTCCCATTATTTTGCTCTGGATTGTCTGGGTTAGTTTCTGGATTGTTATTCTCTTGGCCTGGTGGTGTGCCATCATTTGGCTGTTCTTGTTCAGGGTTCGTTTCTTCAGGATTTTCTTCTGAACCATCCTCCAGTTCAGGGTCTTCGTCAATTAGCTCTTCTTCTTCCGTACCATCAGGTATTGAAACGGAAGCTGAAACAGGTTTACTAGATTGACCATTCACAGTAGCAACAACTGAGAATGTATACGTACTACCAGGTGTAGGAGCATTCATCGTTAAGCCCATGTCCTTTGTTGACGAAAGAACGGTTGCAGCTCCACCATCGACAGATACTTTTACCTCAAATTGAGGTGCGTCTTCTGGCTTTGGATAGCCCCATGATACATTAATAGCGTTACTTTCAGCATTATAGGTTGCGGATACACCTGTTGGTGCATTGGATTCTTTTTCTTTTTCTTTTTCCTTTTCTTCTTCTGTTTCTTTAGTATACTCTGTTGTGACTTGTTTTGGTTCGTGTCCTTGTACATAGTACTCATAAGTTATTTGATCGCTAGGTGTGTATTGGTTAGCCTTTACAGCGGGATTTGACCCTTTAATAATGCCTACTTTTACGACACTGCTTGGCTGTTTAAAGTCTTCGGTTTGTTTTCCATTCGACATGTATTGCATGATGTTTTTGAAAATATACTTTGGTATTCTTTGAGAGGATTCTCCGAGATAATCAAAATCCTCCTTCGAACTATTATTATATCCAGCCCAAACCGTGAGCGTATAATTTGTTGTATACCCGGCCATCCAACTGTCTTTTACAGCGGAAGATGGAATATTATGTTCCGCTCGTTCAGCTGGAGTAAAGTTGGTTGACCCTGTTTTACCGGCTATTGGAAGACCTGGAACATTCGCAAGTTGACCAGTACCATAGCTTTCTGAAAGAACACTCTGCAGCATATTTGAAACGATAAAGGCTGTTGAGTCTTTCATAACCGGCTCTGATATGGTTTTATTTTTAATTTCTGTTTTATCACGTAAAACGATTTTTTTAATCGTATGCGGCTTATTATAGATACCGTTATTTCCGAAGGCGCTGTAAGCACCGGCTAATTCCAATGTAGAAACTTCCATTCCGCCACCGAGTGCAGATGATTCAACAATTCCTTCTTTGGGGAAGGAGATGCCTAGATTTGTAGTAAATTGTTTAGCATTGTCTAACCCTACTTCTTGTAATGTTTTTACAGCAGGAATATTCAATGAACGACCTAGTGCTTCACGAACGGTCATCGTACCGTAATGACGGCCAGATGCGTTTTTAAGCGGTGTGCCATCGCTATACGCGTAGGGTTCATCAGTAATTTGATGATACGTAGACCAGTTTAAATATTCAACCGCTGGACCGTAATCAATAACCGGCTTAATTGTTGAACCTGGAGAACGTTTCGTATCTGTTGCATAGTTCCAACCGCGTTTTACGGTTGTATTGCGTCCGCCGCCTATAGCTCGTATTTCGCCTGTTTGTGTGTCGAGCAGCGTAATACCAGCTTGAAGAGTTTCGTTGGGATAGCTGATGATATCATTGCTATTTAATAGATTAAAGACATATTCTTGAGCATCTTTATCAATCGTTGTATAGATTTCAAGTCCATCTGTAAAGATGTTGTAGTCGCCCATTTCTTGTACTTCCTCAATTACTAAATCGACAAAGGCATCATAAGGCGTTGTGTCCACTTGACTTGTATCTTTTGGTTTTAGTCCTTCTTCAATGCTCTTGCTTTGAGCGTTTTTCATTTCTTCGTCTGAAATGTATCCATGTTTATTCATTAAATGTAATACTACATTGCGGCGTTCTTTTGCTCGATCTGGATGTCCGTATGGTTCATAGCGACTTGGGCTTTGAGGAAGACCCACAAGCATTGCCGCTTCATGTAGTTCTAATTCATCTAAATCTTTCCCATAATACGTTTTAGCAGCCGTTAAAATCCCATTTGCACTATTAGCGAACCAGATTTTATTGACATACATTTCTAGTATTTCTTCTTTTGTATATTTACGTTCAAGTTGAATAGATAACCACATTTCTTGTACTTTTCGTTTAATCGTTTTATCTGGTGTTAGATAAGAACGTTTGACGACTTGCTGGGTAATCGTACTACCGCCTTGTGAACCGAATCCGCTAGTGATATTAGCCATAACAGCGCTAGTGAAACGAAGAAAATCGACCCCGTTATGTTTATAAAATCGACTATCCTCCGTTGCTAAAAAGGCGTTTTCAACGAGATCTGGAATGTCTTCATAATTGACGTAATCGCGCTTTTCTTTACCGACTTCGGCTAATAATTCGCCGTCTACATCTCTAATTTTTGAAGAAACGGGATCTTTTAACAAGCTTTCATCTAATTTTGGAGCATCGCTAATAAAATAAGCTAAAGTTCCTAATCCAGCGAGTAGAACGACAATTCCAATTGTTACGAGAGTCAGAAAAATTCGTTTGAGCAACGTTTTAGGCTGTTTAGGGCCTTTGGATTCCTTTTTCTGTTTTTCCGCTTGTTTACGACGTCGTTCGCCTCGCGTTGTATATTTTTCATCCATGATGCTAACCTGCCTTTCTAAACAAACATACTAAAAATTTTCTTTAATAAGTAAATCTATTACTTTAATATAGTCAATTCTTGGTTGAAAGCCAAGAGGAATCTTTGTTGAGGTTGTCTCCACCTCTTGGATTGTAATGGATTTACGCCCTCCGGCATGCATTCTTTCCCAATAAACAAACAACTCCTTTGCAGGCATAAGGTAAATCGTATCTGTTATTGAAAAGCGCATAATGACAAAGGCAATTCCTCCTTGTGCCGTAACAGCCTGCATATGCTTAATCTGATGGTCGTGAAAGTTTTTTAATGGAAAGGAAGCCGTGCTCTTTGTTTCCTTCGCTTCAAAATCAATATATTTTCCTTTATATACACCATTATAATCAGTTGTTGATGCCTGTTTAAAGTAGGCCTCTTTAATAATTGCGGCACTTCTTTTAGGGTAATGGACATCAACGATTTGAATCGGCGTTGGTTTTTTGTGAATAACAGCAATTCCATTTGTTAAGTAGTATTGATTGGTTTCGTTTAAATCGTCCTCCAATGTTTTTCCTCGATTACTATAGCTCATTTCTTTTGAGTGTGAGGGTTTTATTTTAGCTGGTTGCGGCATAAATTTACGCCCATTGGGATAATGAAAGGCCAACGTTCTTCCTCCTTTTTCACCTAATCGTATGATAGCAAAAAAAGTGAAAAAAAGGTGAATAAAACGAATCATTTCTCAAAACGATAGAGAATAGTTACGAAAAAACTATAAAATTGTCACAATTTACCGTAAATGGTTATGTAATGACGGTAATGTCGTTGTTTGATTCTTTTCATTAATCATAGTATCTCACATAGTCTATCAAAACATAAATAGGTGGTATGTAGATGAATCAGCAACTTCTTAACACAATAAAAGGTTTAACGGAAAAAGGGAATAGAGATAATATCTCAAGAACAAAGGCCTATGAGCATTTTTTTAGCAAACATCCGGAAATTAGATGGTCCTTATTGGCTGGCGTAGTGTCTAGAAATGCAGGGTGGAATATGTGTGATCTTGCAGGGAACTGGTTGCCGCATATTTTGACAGAACGCTATCGACGCCAATTATTTTTAACGTATGAAGAAGCTAATTGGAGAATTTTTCAAGATGCTTACCCGCAATTATTGCTCTACCATTATTCGAAGAAATACAATCGTCCTTTGTTCCATTTAGGGAAACATTTTTTTATGACGACTTTTATGGAGAAAGAGTGGCAGCGGTTTTGGCAGCTTCGAGATGAAAAGCGGCTCGTATATGCCTTAATTATTAATGAGCAGCATGTTATTGAGCGGCCAGTTATTCGAAAAAGCTCGTTTGTTTTTCATTCTGTTTTATTTTTACTGCAAGATTGGCTTCATTACAGTACGGTTTTGTTTCCAACTTGCTTCGGGCAACTGTATGGTTTTTCCGTTGCGAATTTTTGCGATGTAGATGCCCGCATCCATCTTGGAAAGAAACTATATGAGCTTCTATTTGCACCGGACCTATTTCCTTTCTTCTATCAATTTGTTCTTACAACAGAGCCGACGGGGGCGCGCTATGATTATGAACAATATGGGAATCATATTCCTACAGCAATGACACCGACGCTGCGAAAGACATATCCCATTATTTATCATTCAATAGATGGAACGGATCAATGGGATGTAAGAAATAGGATTAAATCGAAGTGGTTTCGTGCACCCAAAACGATGAAAAACGTTTGCTTAACAGATTGGTATTATAAGAAACAGCAGCATATAGAGACAATAGTTAATATAATGTCGAAGTAACTGATAAATGGAGAATTTAGCACTTTTTTTGCCGATTTCCTTCTAGTTTTGTCAGGCAAGAAGGTCTTAGCTAACAAAACGAGAATAGTATTAACTAGTAAAGACAGGGAGGGATGAACAAATGAGAAATAAAAACGTTGCAATCGATGAGATGTTGGCGATGATTGCAGATATCCATTCAAGCCTAGATGGTTTAGAAAAATCCTATGGCCTTGCTGTTAATACGGAGCGCTGTAAGCTATGGGCTGAGCAATATAAAATGGTCAATCAAGCACAAGAAGCATTAGACGCAGTTGAGTCATCCTTAAAACAGAGTCCTGCGTATTCGATAAAGTTAGAGAAAGTACCTAAGAACATACAAGTAACGCCTAGTTTAGGCTATTAATAACAAGATGCAGCTGGAATTCAGCTGCATTTCTTTTTGAGCCGTTCTCTATTATAATTTAGAAGGCTGTGTTTATTGATGTTATTGAATTTATAAGATATTTAACAGTGCTAATTAGAAAAAAGTAAAGTAGGGGAACGTATGGATGAGTACCAAAAAGTTATAGATTTAACAGAGCAATTAATTGTATTGGCAAAAGAAGCAGATGCAATCTACGAAGAGGTTCGAAAGGATGGGGAAGAGAAGGATTTCTATCATGAAGTTAAGCCGTTTGCAGATCGAGTACAGCTTGCCTGTGAACAATGGGAGCAAAGAGTAAAACAATGGATGAAAGAAGCGGAGTTTAAGCACTTATTTCCGCAACAAATCGAACAGACTGCTCAGAACCTTACAGATGTATCTGTTCAAGCTTTTTTTCCGAAAACAAGTTATAAACGATTTAAGAGTCATGTGCAGTCAGTGTTATTTATTCTACAAAATGTTAAGATGGAAAGCGTGCGTATATTGACACAAAAAGGTAAAGGAGACTCCTCACTTTAACTCACTATCTGTTGTTTCTTCACATATAGTATAGAAGAGAATGTCAGGAAATGGAGGAGGTTTCTTTCAAGATGATGAGAGCGAATTATCATCAAGGACATCCAAATCCCGGTTATTATTCGCAATCGATGCCGAATTATTGGGGAGGGTATTCTGAAGGGATGCAGTACCATGCTCAACCGATGCTATCGTATCCATTTCATGTAGCGGGTGATAGTGTGATGCAGCCGTATCAACAGAGTGGCATCCAACAAGAACCGTATTCTTTTCAACCATATCCACAGCAGCCGATGAATATTGGAGGGGCTCAGACTCCGCAGGGAGCAACAATGTCGTCTTATTCTCCGAAATCGCAATCATTTAATCCGTTTGATAATCCATTGCAGCCACAAATAAAGCGTCCGCCGTACCAAGCGTTCTCCAATCCTTATCCTAAACAGCAATTTATGCAAAAGGCCCAGCCTTCGGGTTTTCAGTCTGTGCTTAATCAATTTAAAACACAGGATGGTTCCGTGGATATTACTAAAATGATGAATACAGCGGGGCAAATGGTTAATACATTTACGCAAATGTCATCGGTATTTAAAGGGGTAGGAAGTTTATTTAAAATAACATAAGAAAAGTGTAAGGCACTCGTTTAGCGGCGGCAAGCATAAGATAAGCGGCTGGCAGATATGTTCTTTGTATTGGTGCGGTTCTTGAGCCGATGGCACCTGAAGCTAAATATTAAGACGTATCGCAAATTTTATATTTTCTTATCTTTGAAAAAGGCAGAGGTTTATG
>NZ_JBALMU010000012.1:0-32933 GCF_036962285.1 Bacillus sp. JJ634 | reverse complement strand
ATGACCATCCTGATTCAGCTGCATACTGAATCAGGATGGTCATTTTTTGTTTTTTATATCATTTTCTTAACTTGATGGCTACGGGGGCTACCCCTTTTTTAACACTATCTTTTCTTAATCTCAAAGAAAGCTTTTACTTTCACTTCTCCTACGTCGTTTACTGCCTCAGCCTGGCAAATCCAGCGATCTGCTGTTTCATCTACTACATGGCCCTGAACAGTAATCTTTTCTCCCGGCCTTGTCATTGCTCTAAAACGAGTAGAGAATTTTACAAGATCTTTTGTTGAAAACCATTGACTAATTGCTTGGCCAACAAACCCCTTAACCAGCATGCCATGAGCGATTACACCACCTAATCCAGCAGATTCCGCAAATGGTACAACTGTGTGAATAGGATTGAAATCTCCTGATGCTCCTGCATATCGAACAAGCTGTGAATGAGTAATTTCTTCTTTATGTAATGGTTCAAACTGATAACCGACTTCCATATAATTCCCCTCCTAGTGTCTTTCGATAATAGTCGAACGGCTAATTAATACCGTTTCACCATGTTGATTTACAAACTCTTTTTTGATAATGTAAAAATCCATAGATGCTTTTGTATATACTTTTTCAACTACACCAGTTACTGTAATTTCATCACCTGGTTTAATTTCTCCTAAATATTCATACTCTTGTTCCCCATGAAGAACTTTTTTAACATTTAACCCCAATAGGTCAGATGTAGAAGCTCCTCCGCCCCAGAAATCAATCACAGTTGGAAAAGTGGGTAAAACCGCTTCTCCATTTAAGTATTCCTCCCGCAAATCACCAATTGCAAGTGCTAGTTCCTTAATTTTCCCTTCTTCTACTTTAAAGGTATACGTCTCTAATTTCATACCGATTTTCTCTTTTAGTCCTGTGCTCAAAATCCCCACTCCTTTTCTATATTATTAAGACAACTCTTTCCCTACGATAGATACGAAAGAGACACATTGCATAGGTGTTCCGCCTAAATTGTGGGTGAGTCCAATCTTTGGATTATCTAATTGGCGTTTACCTGCACGGCCTTGGAATTGTAAATACATTTCGTATAGCATTCGCAGACCGCTAGCTCCAATCGGATGTCCAAATGACTTTAGCCCTCCATCTGGATTAACCGGCAGTTCTCCACCCAGTTCAAAAACACCATTTAAAACGTCTTTCCAACCTTGCCCTCGTTCACTAAATCCTAAATCTTCATAAATGACCAATTCTGTAGGAGTAAAGCAGTCATGCACTTCCGCCATACTAATTTCTTTACGCGGATCTTTAATTCCCGCTTCACGATAGGCAGCTTGTGAAGATACAACATTTTCCTTAATGCTTGTAAAATCAAAGTCCTGACGTAATCGACCATCTCCAGGTCCAGCTGCAATCGATAGCGCTTTGACATACATCGGATCTTTTCTATATTTATGAGCATCCTCTGTTCGAACGATAATGGCAGCAGCAGCTCCATCTGCCACCCCCGAACAATCCATAATTCCAAGCGGGGCTGCTACTATCGGAGAGTTTGAAATTTTCTCCATTGGAACTTCATTACGGTATTGAGCTTTAGGATTCAGGGAACCATTATAGTGATTTTTCCAAGCAATCCGCGATAGCACTTCTCTTCCTTGCTCTGCCGACAATCCATACTTTTCAAAATAGGCTGGGGCAAGGAAGGAAAAAGAAGCAGGGGCGGAAAAATTAGGTGCTGTCCCATCACTTGGCGGCTTAGGTGAATTCAGTCCGCTAAACCCTGAATCTTTCAGTTTTTCGACCCCGATTGCCAGCACGATATCATATGCACCTGAAGCTACTGCATAACAAGCATTTCGAAATGCTTCAGAGCCTGTTGCGCACATATTTTCTACTCTCGTAACTGGAATGAATTGTGTTTTTAACGGTCCCGAAAGAGTAATCCCTGCATATCCAGAAATCATCGTTCCTAACCACGCCGCTTCTATATCCGCTGGTTCAATACCGGCATCAGCGAATGCTTCATACGCAGCATCCACTAATAAATCATCAACACTTTTATCCCAATGCTCGGCAAATCTTGTACAGCCCATTCCAATAACGGCTACCTTATCGCTAATTCCCTTTCTGCTCATACTAGACACTCTCCTTTTGCCTGATTGGTCGGGCTTTCCAGAAATAATTACTGATCCCCCCAGCTTCATGTAAACGTCTGAATGTCATCTCAACATTCATCCCAATTTCTATTTCTTTTGGATGACAATCGGTCACTTCGCAAATAATGCGTCCTCCTTTATCAAAATCCACAACCGCTACAATCATTGGAGGAGCAGGTGAAGCAGCTAAATGATCGAGTGTATAAGTCATTACTTTAGCAGATTGCCCAACAAAGCGATAATCGTCCATTTCATCCTTTACTTGGCATTGGGTACAAATACGTTGCTTTGGAAATTGTGGTGTACCACAATTTCTACATTTCGATCCAGTAAATGAAAGGTTTTGATGATATCCCCTATATAGAGCGGGAGCGGACGGGCGCTCTGTTTCTGGTCTTCTTGGCGGCTCTGTTTCGAGAAGATTTCTCCATTTTAAATAATCACTATAAGACGTTTGATCATTTTTAACCGTTAAATAACCTTGAACGCCTTTTCTTTTAGCAAGACGAGAAATGGCCTCTGTCACCTCTAGCAACATGACGTCCAGTCCTTCTGCAAATGCTACGATAAGAAGCTGATCCCCAGGTTTTGCTTCTTCTAATGCAGAAACGAGCATCATCGGAGCATGAGCATTTCCCGTAGCACCTACTAAATCAAATAAAGGATCTTGTATTTGATTTTTTTGAAATCCAACAGCACTAGCCGCTTGTGTATGAGCACGTGTCCCTGGACCAGATATAATAACCTTATTGATGGCATCAGCAGTACAATTGTTTTTTTCTAAAAAAGGGGTAACGACTTCTTTCACTTGCTTTAAAAATACCGTTGACCCTAAACGTTCCTCCCAATTTTGAGTAAATGAATCGGTTTGACTGCGCCATTCACTGACCAATTCACCTTGTACACTCACTGCATCAATAATATTAGCGATTACTTCCGGCCCTTGACCAATTAAGAAAGAAGCCGCTCCATCGCCAAACCACTGTTCGTTTTGTCCAGTAGGAGCCCCTGTCCGACAATCTGAAGCAATAACAAGCGTTTGCTCGAGTTCATTAGCTGCTAAAATAGCAGAAGTGCCGCTTCTTAAAGACGAAGCTGCTTCGATTCCTCGGACATTTTCTTTTAAATGTAATGCCGCAGCAATCGTGGAAATCGACCCTTTTTCCTTATAAGGAGCACTCGTTGTTGCAAAATAAACAGCATCAATCTCTTTTGAATCTGTTCCATGTAAGCAATCAAGTGCTGCCTCAACGCCCATCGATACGCTGTCTTCATCATAGCCAGCAACAGCTTTTTCCCCGCTATACGTAGATTTACCAAAGAATTCCCCAATTTTTTTTCGTTGGAGACGATTATACGGAATATATGCTCCGTAGGAAATAATTCCTTTCATATGTCTGCTCCTCTCAATCTTCACTATCATTAGTGTGCAATTTTCGGATCATTGTATAAAGGCTGGAAAGCTACCAATCTATTAATTAAGCATGAACAGTTGGTGCAGTTTTTACGTACTCTTTGTGTATTTGGGCAGCAATAATGTTCTTTTGAATTTCAGATGTTCCTTCATAAATTTTTGTAATACGAGCATCGCGATAATATCTTTCAATTGGATACTCCTTAATGTAGCCAATCCCACCGTGAATTTGAACCGCTTTGTCCGCGATGCGATTATAGATTTCTGAACCAAGAAGCTTCGCCATTGCTGCTTCCTTAATAACATTCATGCCTTGGTCAACCATCCATGCCACTCGATAGGTAACTGAACGCAATGTTTCGACGTCCAATGCGATTTCAGCTAAATAATGCTGAATGACTTGCTGCTCAAAAATCGGTTTGCCAAACTGCTCACGCTCATGTGCGTATTTGACAGATAATTCATACAATTTTTGGCATGATCCGAGATTACGTGCCGCGAGTCCAGCTCGACCATTCGCAAGAATCTTCAGGGCATTTACATAACCCAGCCCTTCTACACCAAGAACATTTTCAACTGGAACTTCGCAATCCTCAAAGAAAATTTCAGAGGAGTGGGAGCCGCGTAATCCCATTTTTTCTTCAGTCTTGCCAATGATAAGTCCTTTACTGCCTTTTTCTACAATGAAGGAGGTAATCCCTTTCGCTCCTTTACTCGGATCAGTAACGGCCATAACAGTAAATATATCGGCAATCGGCCCGTTTGTAATATAATGCTTGGATCCATTAAGAATATATTTATCTCCTTTTCTTACGGCTCTCGTCTTTAAGGCGACGGCATTAGAACCTGCACTTGGTTCTGTTAAAGCAAACGCTCCAATCAAATCTCCTGAAGCCATACCCGGCAAATATTTTCTTTTTTGCTCCTCATTCCCCATCTCAACGATTCCAACTGAACCAATACCTGTATGAGCACCGATTACCGTTGTAAATCCATTAGATGTACGACCAATTTCTTCATAAATGCCGCATTTGCCAACCATATCAATTCCTAGTCCACCGTATTTCTCTGGAATACTTAGACCAAACAGACCGATTTCCTTACTCATTTTCATAATATGGTCTGGAATTTTATCTTCTCTTTCAATTTGATCAGCAACAGGGTCCACTGTATTATCGACAAAATCTCTGATTGATTTTTTCATTTCTACTAAATCAGATGGTAAGTTAAAATCCATTCTCTAACACTCCTTTAAAAGGATTAATCGTACTGCTAATACTTTTACAATTGATTCAGTTTTTCTTTATATTCTTCAACAAGTCGGCGCCTCAATATTTTCCCAACTATTGTTTTAGGTAAAGCCTCCCGAAATTCGATAGCTCTTGGAATTTTATATCTTGCAATTCGACCTTCACACCAACTTAGCAATTCTTGTTCACTAATGTTTTCACCCTGTTTCAATATCACAATGGCTAACAGTTTTTCACCAAGATACGCATCAGGTACGCCAAACACACACGCTTCAGCTATTGCTGGATGCTGATAGAGCATTTCTTCCACTTCAGTTGGGTAAATATTCAAGCCGCCCGCAATCACCATATCTTTTTTTCTGCCGACTATAAAATAGTACCCGTCTTTATCACAAACAGCTATGTCTCCTGTGTATAGCCAACCATCACGAATCGTAAGAGCTGTTTCTACAGATTTATTCCAATACCCTTTCATCACTTGTGGACCTTTCACGATAAGTTCACCACGTTCTCCAGTCGCTAACTCTCTCGTCCCTGTTTCGATATCTACTATTTTTGATTCTGTTAAAGGGACTGGAATGCCAACGCTGCCAATCTTTCTTTCTCCATCTACTGGAGTTCGGTGAGTGGATGTTGTTGCTTCTGATAAGCCGTATCCTTCGAAAATATGTGCTCCGGATTTTCGCTCTAATTCTTTTAAAACTTCTACAGGAAGGGGGGCAGATCCGGAAATACAAATTTTAAAGCAGGATAAATCATTTTTCCCTAGATTAGGATGATTCAGTAAAGCGATATACATCGTTGGAGAGCCTAACATCATTGTAGGTTTATATTGACTAATTGTTTGTAAAACTTTCTTCACTTCAAATTTTTCTACAATAATGTATGTAGCAGCAAATCGGACAGTATAATTCATATTTGTCATAGCCATAGCATGTGTCAGCGGTGCCACTCCTAATATGCGCTCTTCTCCTTCCTTCATGACCGATGAAACAACACTGCCCGATTGATGAATATTACTAATAATATTAAAGTGAGTTAACATAACCCCTTTAGATCTACCAGTTGTTCCACCCGTATACTGTAAAACAGCTACATCCTCCTTTGGATTAATATTTAGTGGAGGAAGTGTACAGTTCTTTCCTTTTAATAGGATTTGATCCTTATTGCTTTCATCCTTTGTGAAAATGACATGTACGTTTTTAAAATCCTCAATTTTCTCTAGTTTTTCAGCTTGATTTCTACCACAAATAAACAATTTCGGCTTTGCGTCATCTAGCATATATTGGAGTTCAGATGTTTGATATAAAGGGTTAACTTGTACAACAATTCCGCCTAAACGCTGAATAGCATAATAAGAAATCATATAGTGAATCCCATTCGGTAACATTAACCCGATTCGATCGCCTTTTTGAATTCCTTTTTCATATAGAACGGAAGCGAAAGCATCAATCGTTTCCTTTAACTCGCTATAACTTAATTTAATTTCACCGTCTATTACCGCCACTTGATTAGGATATTTGACCGCAGTTTGTTCTAACATTTCATAAAGGGACAGGAGAGAAAAGTTATCAAGATTAATCAAAGCATTTTACCCCTTTCACTTAAACTTTTCTTTCATATTGTTCTTTTACCTGATCTGAATGTTGTCCAAACTTTGGTGGAGCTGTGTAATAGTCTTCAATAGCCGGATATTTCGTTGCTGTATATCGTATCTCTTCTTTTTCGACAATAAGCCCTCTGTCTTTAATTAGTGGATGATTGTATAATTCACCAGTTTCTAGAACAGGAGCTAAACAGCAATCTACTTGGTGAGAAAATTGCGTCCATTGGGCCAATGTTTTATTAGCAAATACTTCCTTCATTTCTTCAAATACTGGATTACTTGGTTGAGCCAATGAGAAATGCTCTGAAATCCAATGTTCCTTATTCAAAGCTGTACAGAAATTTCTCCAAAATTTTGCTTCTAAAGCTCCTAAACTAACAAATCTATTATCTTTTGTCTCATATAAAAAATAGCAGACATATTTATTATTAAGCTTTGAAATACCATGCTGCTCACCTGTAGCATGTTCAATCAGAATATGATTGGACATAAGGGAGAATAGAGAGTCTGTAATCGATAGATCAATATAAGAACCTTCCCCTGTTCTTAGTTTTTTCACTAATGCGCCTAGAATGGCTTCACTCGCGGATATCCCCCCTACAAAATCTGCTATTGTTGTGCTCGGCTGCACCGGACGTCCTTTTTCATCCTTTAACTGCGCAAGCAGCCCGCTTATCGACATATAGTTAATGTCATGTCCGCCTAAATGACTCATTGATCCTGTTTGTCCATAGCCTGAAAGGGAACAGTAAATAATATCTTTTTTCACTTGAATTGCCTGTTCATAACCAATCCCAAGCCGATCCGTCACTCCTGGGCGAAAGCTTTCAAGGACAACATCCGCTTCACTAATGAGATTTAAGGCATTCTTTCGATCTATAGGATCCTTTAAATCTAATACGACACTTTTTTTATTTCGATTTTGTGTTAAAAAAACAAAACCATTTCCATTTATTCCAGCAGAAGCTCGAGAAGGATCTCCTTGGGGCGATTCGACTTTAATGACTTCGGCCCCCATATCTACTAAACGTAAAGTTGCATGAGGACCTGGAAGATACTGAGAAAAATCGATAACACGTATTCCTTCTAACATGTAATCCCCCTTATCTTTTTAATAACGGTTATGAGCTTGAAACAATGTACGCACTCAAGCTCATAACTATTAAAATTATTTATTTAGCATTATACCAATGGCTCATATGGGAATACGTCAGCACTTACTTCAAGCGGAGTAAAACTAGATTGTAAGGATCCTTTAATCGAACTTAGGCTATCGATGGACCAGCCTTCTGCATTATAAACAGAACGAACTGGGCGCGGCTGTGAAAAGACCATAATTTCCTTGCCTCTAACACCGAAAATTTGGCCGGAAACATCAGCCGCTTCATCCGAACTTAAGAAAGCGACTAATGGTGCGATATGGGCTGGGGATAGTTGCTTAAGTTTATCGACTCTAGCCTTTTGGTCGTCTGTCTCAGTCGGAATGGAACCAATTAATCGACTCCACGCAAACGGTGCGACCGCATTAGCTGTTACATTATAGCGGGCCATATCTAATGCTGTTATTCTATTAAGGCCCGCAATCCCTAATTTTGCTGCAGCGTAGTTTGCTTGACCAACATTACCAATTAAGCCTGATGTAGATGTAAAGTTAATGAAGCGGCCGCTTTTTTGCTCTTTAAAATATGGAGCGGCTGCTCTTGTCATATTAAATGAGCCTTTTAGATGTACGGCAATAACAGCATCCCATTCCTCTTCACTCATTTTGAACAGCATGCGATCTCGTAAAATACCAGCATTATTGACAACAATATCGATACGCCCAAACTCCGTTAATGCTGTTTCTACAATTTTTGTAGCGCTTTCATATTCAGAAACCGAATCATAATTGGCTACAGCTTCTCCACCTAGTTCTCTAATTTCTTGAACTACTTCATCCGCCACTTTTGTATCGTTCCCATTTCCATCAGACCCACCGCCCAAGTCATTGACAACGACCTTTGCTCCTTCTTTAGCCATTAGTAATGCGATATCTCGACCAATTCCACGACCTGAACCTGTAACAACCGCAACCTTATTTTCTAATTTTTTCATTATAATCCATCCCTTCAAATTGTTATTTTTTATAATCCTAATTGTTTTGAAATAATGACCTTCATAATTTCATTGGAGCCTGCAAAGATTGAAGTAACTGGAATATCTCGATAGCGACGGGCAATCTTGTACTCTTCCATATATCCATATCCTCCGTGCAGCTGCATACATTCTGTCGCCACGCGTTTTGCCATATCGGTAATCCACCATTTGGCCATCGATACTTGAGTCACGATATTTTCTGAATCGATATGTTTAGCAATTAAATCATTAACGAAAGTACGGCCAATTTGAACTTCAGTAGCCATTTCAGCAATTTTAAACTGTGTATTTTGAAACTTACTGATTGACCTTCCAAAGGCTTCGCGCTCTTTTACATATTGAATAGTTAGTTGAAGCATATCTTCAGCTGCTACAAGAGCATTAAGAGAGGCAATTAATCTTTCCTGTTGCAGCTTAGTCATTAAGTAGGAAAAACCCTTCCCTTCTTCTCCTAGAAGATTGGAAACCGGAACTCTAGCATTCTCAAAAATAAGTTCAGCTGTGTCTTGACTATGCATACCTACTTTATTTAATTTACGCCCTCTAGAGAAACCTAACGTATCTCTCTCCACGAGCAATAAACTAACTCCTTTATGCGGCGGTGATGCTTTTGGATCTGTTTTACAAGCAACGATAATTAAATCCGAATGAATGCCATTTGTAATAAATGTTTTTTGTCCATTAATGACATAGTGGTCACCATCTTTAATGGCTGTTGTACGAATGCTGGCTAAATCTGAGCCAGCCCCTGGTTCAGTCATGGCAATAGCTGTTATGATTTCCCCGCTTACACAGCCAGGAAGGTATTTTCTTTTTTGCTCTTCTGTACCAAATGATGCGATGTAAGGAACAATAATGTTGCTATGTGTACCAATTCCTGTTAACCCTGCACCTACTCTTGCTAACTCTTCTCCTAAGATAGCGGAAAAGGCAAAATCCGTACCTAAACCGCCATATTCTTCACTTACCCATGGACAAATGAATCCTTTTTCACCCATCTTCTCCCAAAAGGACCTCGGGATAATACGATCCGCTTCCCACTGGTCAAAAAAAGGCACCGCTTCTTTTTCGAGAAACTTTCTAAGCGAATCACGAAACATAACATGCTCATCTGTAAAAATAGAAGTCTGAACTTTTTGATTGTTTAAAACAGCAGATTCTTTCATGATTTCCCTCCCTTTTATACTATTAATAGTCGGTCAAGGTCCTGTTATATCATTTAAGCTTTCACAGATAGACTTTGCCCAAATTCATGAGAAAGTGCTTCACGGAAATCGGGATGTGCTATATGAATTAAAGCCTGTGCTCTTTCAGTGAGCGATTTTCCAAACAATTTAGCAATTCCATATTCGGTCACAACATAATCGATTTCAGATTTGATGGACGTAACGTATGGAAGCTTAATTTTAATGCGGGATTCAGTTCCTCTCTTCGCTGTAGAAGGAAGTGCTATGATAGCCTTTCCACCTTTTGAGAGCCTCGCTCCATGAATGAAATCCATTTGGCCGCCAACGCCAGCTACCGGATAGCTGCTAACCTGTTCAGCATTAATTTGACCGAATATATCGACTTCAAGTGCCGAATTGATAGAATGGAAATTACTTATTTTTGAAATAATTGCAGCATTGTGAGTATAATCTGTGGGGAACAATTGTATGTTTGGATTCTGATGGGCATATTTATATAATGTTTCTGTACCAGTTAGCGTTGCACATACTGTTTTGTAAGGATTAATCTCTTTTCGCTCATTTGTAATCACACCAAGATCAATCAACTCTGTAACGGGATCGGTGATTGATCCTGAATGAACACCTAATCCTTTTTTTGATGTAAGAGATAATAAAACACTCTTTGCAATCTTACCAAGTCCTACTTGAATCGTTGCGTAATCTGGTATAAGTTCTGCAACGTATTTTCCAATCGTCAGCTCCTCATCAGATGGTTTTCCATCAGGAACGCTAAGCAATGGTCGATTAGAAACAACAAAATGATCAATCTCTGATACATGTACAAGAGTATCTCCGTAAGTAAGCGGAAGTTGGTTATTCACTTGTGCAATGACGACCGTTGCTTGCTTAATCAATGTTTGTACAGCATCTACGGATATACCTAGGTTGCAATATCCTTCATCATTTGGAGGCGAAACTTGTATAAGAGCTATATCTATGTTCTCTTGATGAATCCAGTGCGGAATTTCTGAAAGATTTACAGGAACATAGTCGCACACTTGATTTAAAAATGCGCTTTTTAAGAGAGAAGAGCTTAAAAAGGTACGAATTTTAAAATGTGAGTGACAATCTGGATCTGCATATAAACATGGACTGCCAATCACAAGATTATATAGAAATACATCTTGTAAACGATTCTTTTGTTGAACGAGTTCTTCTACTAACGTTTGTGGTTCGTTACAAAAAGGTGCAAGGAATACTTTTTGACCTGACTGTATCCTATTGATCGCTTGCTCGACACTCGTTAGTCTAGCATTGTATATGGCACCCCATTCTTTCGTTTTCATGATTATTCATCTCCGTAATGTTAGATAGTAAATAAAACATCTTGATTAACAGTTTCATTATTAAACTTGTAAATTTTCAACTATCGTTGTTATGCCTAAACCACCACCAATACAAAATGTAACTAATCCGTACTTTTCTCCACGTCGTTCCATTTCATGAAGCAGCTTTGTCATAAGTACTCCACCGGTACCTCCTAGTGGATGACCTAAAGCAATGGCACCTCCGTTGACGTTTACTCGATTCATATCCAATTCTAGTTCTTTAATAACAGCCAGCGATTGAGCAGCAAAGGCCTCATTTAATTCGATTAAACCAATATCATCTAATGTTAAACCCGCTTGTTTCAATGCTTTGCGTGTGGCAGGTGCAGGTCCTATTCCCATAATTTCTGGCGATACACCGGCGACAGCCTGAGCAATAATTTTAGCTTTTGGTTTCTTTTCATAGCGTGCAGCTGCTTCCTCCGACATGAGCAGTACAACTCCTGCCCCATCGTTACGACCACTTGTATTTCCTGCAGTGACCGTCCCATTTTCTTTAAAAACGGGCTTTAACTGAGATAGCTTTTCCATGCTCGTTGCTCTTGGATGTTCATCGACCTTAAACTCTATCGTTCCTTTTTTTGTCTTAACTTCAAAAGGAACAATTTGATCGGTAAATAAACCTGTAGAAATCGCTCTTTGAGCATTTTCTTGACTCCTAAGTGCAAATTCATCTTGTTCTGTTCGAGATATAGAGTATTGTTCAGCTAAATTCTCTGCTGTCATCCCCATCGTTAAATGACCGTAAGTTTCAATCGGCTGTGCTCGAGGCTGACTTTCCGTATTTGAATCAAGAATTTCAGCATTTCCTACTCCAAATCCATATCGAGCATTTCGAAGATAGTATGGTGCTGTGCTCATACTTTCAGCACCGCCAGCAATGATGATATCTGATAATCCGCACATAATTTGTTGTGCACCATTATTCATTGCTTGAATTCCAGAGCCACATTGACGATGAACCGTGTACCCAGTTATTTCAATAGGAAGCCCAGCACGTAAAAGGGCCAAACGAGCTAAATTAGGAGCATCTGTACTTTGTTTTGCTTGACCAAGAATCACTTCATCTACATGACTTTTATCGATTCCAGTACGCACCAAAATTTCGTCTAACACTTTGGCCGCTAAATAATCCACCTCGATATCTTTTAACGTTCCTCCCATACGCCCTACTGCAGTACGGACAGAATCAATAATGACGGCATTTCTCATATTAAGTTCTCCTATTCTTATCTTTATAGTATAGTTTATATTCGACTTGAAAGACTTTTAGCAAAAGGACTCACGCTTACTAGTTCATCGAAATTAAGATTTGTCTCGCATCCCATTCGTATAAGCATATTTACTAATTCCTCTGTCGCAGCATTCCCCGTTGCTCCTGGGGAATAGGGACAACCGCCAAGACCTCCAATGGAACTATCAAATTTTGTAATCCCTGCTTGTATGGCAGCAATTACATTCGCTAGCGCCATTTTTTCTGTATCATGGAAATGTCCAACAAACGTAGTATCCGGATATAAATCTCGCAATCTAGAAAAACGCTCATACACCATCTTTGGATCTGCTTGCCCGTTAGTATCTCCCACATCAATTTCATCTGCTCCAATCTGTATAAAGCGATTACAAACTTCTTTCACTTCATCAAATGTCACTTCACCTTGGAACGGACAAGTAAAGGCCATCGATATATAAGCACGAATGAACATCCCTTCTTGCTTTGCTCTAGCAAACATCGGCTCGCATTCAGCCAAAGATTCTGAAGTCGTTTTATTAATATTCCTTTTATTAAATTCAGAACTTGCTCCAATAAAAACGGCCATTTGCGGGACTGTTGCAGCAATCGCTCTCTCCAAAGCTTTCATGTTTGGAGTTAGAGCGATATAGGTAATCCCAAGCTCATTACAATAACGAGCAATTTCTTCACAATCAGCCATTTGCGGAACCCACTTCGGATGTACAAAGGATGTTGTTTCCATTCGCGAAAAACCTGCTTTAGCGAGCCTTGCAATTAGTTCCTTTTTCTGTTCTGTCGATATAGCTAGCGGTTCATTTTGTAAACCATCACGTGGTCCAACTTCAATAATTTCCACTTCCTTAGGAATAAACAAAGGATCATCTCCCTAAATTAATACGATCTTGGCAACCCTAGCACGTGCTCTGCAACGTAAGAAAGTATTAAATTCGTTGAAATAGGCGCTACCTGATATAATCTAGTTTCTTTAAATTTTCGTTCCACATCGTACTCTTCTGCAAATCCAAAACCACCATGTGTTTGCAGAGCAACGTTTGCCGCTTCCCATGATGCATCCGCGGCAAGAAGTTTCGACATATTAGCCTCCGCTGCACATTTTTCACCAGAATCAAATAGCTCTGCTGCTTTAAAACGCATAAGATCTGCCGCTTCAATATTTACATGTGCTCGAGCAATTGGAAATTGTACCCCTTGGTTTTGCCCGATTTGTCGACTGAAAACGATTCGCTCATTAGCATAATTAGTGGCGCGCTCAATGAACCAGCGACCATCCCCAATACACTCTGCCGCAATTAATATACGTTCTGCATTCATACCGTCTAAAATATACTTAAAGCCTTTTCCTTCTTCTCCGATAAGGTTTTCAACTGGAACTTCTAAATCTTCTATAAATAACTCAGTAGTAGCATGGTTCATCATCGTACGAAGCGGACGAATGGTAAGGCCGTTTCCAATAGCTTCTTTAAGATCCACTAGTAAAACCGATAAACCTTCTGTCTTCTTTTTTACTTGTTCAATTGGGGTTGTACGAACTAATAAAATCATCAAGTCAGAATGTTCCGCGCGTGAGATAAAGACTTTTTGTCCATTCACGATATATTTATCACCTTTACGTTCTGCAAATGTTTTTAATTTTGTTGTATCTGTTCCCGTATTTGGTTCTGTTACACCAAATGCTTGTAATCTAAGAGAGCCATCTGCAATTTTAGGTAAATATTTCGCTTTTTGTTCTGCGCTTCCGTGACGAAGCAATGTACCCATTGTATACATTTGAGCATGACAAGCTCCTGCATTGCCTCCTGAACGATTAATTTCTTCTAATATAATAGAAGCTTCTGTAATCCCAAGACCAGAACCGCCATACTCTTCCGGAATAAGAGCCGCTAAAAATCCGTTTCTTGTAATCTCGTTAACGAATTCTTCAGGATAAGCTAATTTGGCGTCTAACTCTCTCCA
This sequence comes from Bacillus sp. JJ634, assembly GCF_036962285.1. Taxonomy (NCBI): domain Bacteria; kingdom Bacillati; phylum Bacillota; class Bacilli; order Caryophanales; family Bacillaceae; genus Bacillus; species Bacillus sp. JJ634. Next base: position 18,624 of record NZ_JBALMU010000012.1, on the reverse strand, counting down.
ATAGGAATCTGGGAATTGGCTGCAAACATTGCGAACACTTTGTCTTAGTTCTTCATGAAATTGAACATTTTCTTTTACACTTGTACTAGTCATATGTAGTACCTCCTCAATAATCATGTATTTTTATTGATTAAACACCGGTTTACGTTTTTCGAAAAAAGCCTGAACACCCTCTTTGAAATCCTTTGATTCAAAACACATGGCTTGTGCAAACCCTTCCAATTCTAGCGTTTCATCAAGATCCGCTAAAACACTCCGATTGACCAACTTCTTCATAAACCCTAATGCCATATCTGGTCCTTCCGCAAGCTGTAAGGCTAAACCATACACTTCATCCATTAGTTGTTCATCCTCAACAACACGATTGATCATACCAATATTTTGTGCCTGTTCAGCAGATACCTTTTCTCCTAAAAACATAAGCTCTAATGCACGGTGACGCCCTATTAGTTTCGGTAAAAAATGAATGGCTCCAAGGTCAGGGATTAATCCTACCTTCGCGAAACTTTGGATAAAAGCAGCGGAACGGCTGGCTATAATCATGTCACAAGCTACCGCTAGACTGACTCCCGCTCCTGCGGCCACACCATTAATTGCTGCAATAACAGGCTTTTCTAAATTCACTATCGAATGGATCATTTCATGTCCAGCTTGCAGTCTCTTTCTACCTGAAACAGCATCTACTTCTTTTAATGCACTTAAATCTCCTCCAGCTGAAAACGCTTTCCCTTCACCCGTTAAAACGATGACTTTTACCTCATCATTCTGTTTAACAGCAGTGAAAACATCTTTGAGCTCTTGCCGCATCTCTAACACTAGTGCATTTCTAACTTCCGGGCGATTTAGCTTAACCGTACAAATTCCATTTTCAATTGTCACGTCAATATTTTCATAAATCATATTTTCACTTCCTACCTTTGATTTATAATCTACTAAATCTAAATCATTTACCGACAAACTGTGGTGAACGCTTTTCTACAAAAGCACGGACTCCTTCCAATCGATCTTCCGTATTAATACAACGGTTGTAATAATCTATTTCTATTTTTCTTGCCTCTTCATTCGGCATTCCGAATATTTCATCTACAGCCGCTTTACAATTTTGAACAGCCAGTGGAGCATTACTAGAGATTTTATCCGCCAACGCTAGCGCCTTTTCTCGTATATCACTTGATTTTGCTAGAATATTCACAAGTCCCGCTCGATCAGCTTCTATACCAGAAACCATTTTCCCTGTACATACCCACTCTTTCGCTCGATGAACTCCGATACGTTTAGACAGTAGCCTTGTACCGCCGCCGCCAGGCATAATTCCTCGTGTTACTTCAGGTAAACCAAAGGTTGCGGTTTCTGCAGCTACGATCATGTCGCAGTTTAAAATCATTTCAAATCCTCCGGCTAGTGCATATCCATCGACTACAGCTATTACAGGTTGTTTTAAATCTTGTATACTATTAAACATATTTTGAAATAGTTGATGTTGCGTACGCCATTCTGTTTCTGTCATATTATTTCGTTCTTTTAAATCAGCTCCAGAGCAAAAGGATTTTGGATTAGAAGAGGTAAGCAAAACGACCCTAACATCGCTTTTTGCTATCGTTTGAAAAATTCCGAGAATTTGTTCAGCCATTTCTGAGTTAAATGCATTTCTCGCTTCTGGACGATTTAGCACAATTTCCGCAATAGTGCCTGTTTCTCCAACTCTTTTCCATTCAACAAATGCCATAACTGTCTTTCCTCCTCATTAACATTAAAACTCATAATACTTTTTTAATTTTCAGATATTTCAATTTCCAACTGGCGTATGAGTACCAATTACTCCTTTGCTTCTAAAATCATCAATGTTAGCTCTAGAGTAATTTAATGCCGATAAAATTTCATCGGTATGCTCTCCAAGAATCGGTGCATGAGAATGAATTTTCCCTGGCGTATGTGAAAATTTAATAGGGAATCCAATTTGCTTAATCATTCCCGCTACAGGGTGATTCATTTCAGTAAATAACTCTCTCTCAATAATTTGAGAATCTGAAAAGATTTCATCGATATTATAAACAGGTCCCACACATGTATCTTTTGTTTGTAATAAATCCAGCCATTCTTGCTGATTTCTTTGTTTAAACAATTCACTCATATCTTTCTTTAATTGTTCTTGAACGTCTTCAGGTCCTTCATGAAGTTCAATCCACTCTGGCTTTCCAACTAATTCACAAATTTCTTTCCAAAATTTCTTTTCAGATGCTCCAACCGAAAGATATTTCTGATCTTTCGTTTCGTAGACATTGTAAAAAGCAAAGTGGCCATCCAAACGGGTTTTTCCTCTTTCTGGAATAGAACCTGAAGCAAAATAATCTGAGAGTGCCGCATATAACCATGTAACAGCGCCATCTAGCATCGATACATCAACATATTGACCCTTTCCGGTTTTTTCTTTATGAAAAAGTGCCATCATAATGCCGGATAGCGCCATTAATGCCCCTCCGCCTAAATCCGCAATTTGAACCCCTGGAACAACTGGCTTTCCATCCTTCTCACCAATCAAACCTAATATGCCGCTGTAACCGATATAATTGATATCATGTCCAGGTAAGCGGCGATAAGGACCAGTTTGTCCATAACCTGTTAACGAACAATACACAATTCCTTCATTAATCTTGGAAATTTCATCATAACCGATACCTAATCGATCCATGACCCCTGGACGAAAGCTTTCTAAAATAACATCCGCGCTTTCAGCCATTTTCTTAAAAATCTCTTTGCCTTCTTCAGTCTTAAGGTTTAATTCAATACTTTTTTTATTTCGATTTACCGTTAAATGTCTGGCTCCAATTTCTTCAATGGCCGGCTTTCTCCAGCGTATATAATCTCCTTGCCCTGGTTCTTCAATCTTAATAACTTCTGCCCCGTAGTCTGCCATTATCAATGAACAATAAGGTCCTGGAAGTAGCCTTGATAAATCTAATACTTTAACTCCGTTAAGTGCTCCCACATTATTACTCCTTTTTTAAAAATATTTTTAGCCTTTTAATCTTATAAAAGCGGATTTAACAATTGAGATTTTTTATTGAGTTACCTTATAATAGTATTGGATACGCTTACAACAGTGATTAAAAGCTCCTAATTCTTCTACTGATTTCATCAGCTACTTCTTTCATTAGCTTGCCTTTTACATGAAGATCTTCTTTCTCAAATTGAGAAGTAAAACCAATTAACTCTATGGACATTTCAACTTTATTTCTAGTATCAAAGACTGGAGCGGCTATGCCACACAACCCTTTTATATACTCTCCATAAGTAATCGCATACCCAGTTTTCTTTAAATTCTCAATATCTCTTTCGATTAGTTGTACGTCCTCTTCTGAAAATGACTTTAAGCCTTGAGCTCGTTTTAAATAATATTCTCGTAATTCCTTATCCATATATGCTAGAAAGCACATTCCAAATGAACCGTCAGTAATTGAAAAATGTCTTCCTACTGATACACTTACTCCAAAATCAATAGCTTCTGATTTTGCTATAATTGCTAATTTTTCTTCACCAATTTTATTAACTAGAATCGAAGTCATGCCGGTTTGTCTCGTTAAGTCTTCTAGATAAGGCATAATGACAGAGATATAATCTAAATGTTCCTTTGCTCTTTCTCCTAAAACAACAAGATAGGGACCTAGCGTATATCTTTTTTTATCCTCTAAATATCGAACAATCGAAAGATTTTCCAAACTTTGTAAAATCCTGTAACAAGTGGCTGGACTCAATGATAATGCATTAGCAATCTCCGTTACAGTGCTTTCACTAAAACGTTTACGACTGAGCAACTTTAGTATTCCAAAGGCATTTTCCAATGCTGGTACTGAATATTTCTTTTTTTCCTTAGCTTTAGCATTTTCCATTTATTTACACCTCTTGAATATTATTTTATATATAAAAACTTTTTTTGTCAACAAAAACACCACTGATATTCAGCGGTGTTTTAAGAAGTAGATAAACTTGTTATAGTCCCATTCTTTTTGCAATAATCACTTTCATAATTTCATTTGTTCCTGCAAAAATCGGAAAAACGGCAATATCTCTATAACGACGAGCCACTTTATATTCTTCCATATACCCATATCCCCCATGCAGCTGTATACATTGAGAAGAAATTCTTCTTGCCATATCCGTAATCCACCATTTCGCCATAGAAACTTCTGTCACAATATCATCACCGTTTTGGTGTCTGACAACCAACTGGTCAATAAATGTGCGCCCTACCTGAACTTCTGTTGCTATTTCAGCTAGAGTAAATTGGGTATTCTGAAACTTACTGATTGGCTTGCCGAAGGCCTCTCTTTCTTTCACATATTGGAGGGTTAACTCTAACATATCTTCAGCAGCCACCTGACCTCCAATTGCTGCTAAAATACGTTCCTGCTGCAATTTAGCCATTAAATATTTAAAACCTTGCCCTTCCTCACCAAGCAAATTAGCAGCAGGGACTTTAACATCTTCGAAAATAAGTTCAGCCGTATCCTGAGAATGCATGCCGACTTTGTCTAATTTTCTTCCTCTTGAAAATCCTGGCGTGTCTCTTTCTACTAAAAATAAACTAACCCCTTTATGCGGAGGACTTGCTTGCGGATCCGTTTTACAGGCTACAATGATTAAATCAGAGAGAATCCCATTTGTAATAAACGTTTTCTGACCATTAATAATATAATCATCACCATCCTTAATAGCGGTTGTACGAATATTAGCTAAATCTGAACCCGCTCCCGGTTCTGTCATAGCAATAGCGGTTATGATGTCCCCGCTTACACAACCAGGGAGATACTTTTGTTTTTGTTCATCTGTTCCAAAAGAATTTAAATAAGGGACAACGATATTACTATGTGTTCCCATTCCAGAAAGCCCCGCTCCAACTCGACCTAATTCTTCAGATAGAATAATAGATAAACCAAAATCACCACCGACACCGCCGTAATCTTCACTTACTTCCGGACACAAAAATCCATTTTCACCTAATTTTCTCCATAACGTTCGAGGGACTATTCTTTCTTTTTCCCATTGTTCAAAAAAAGGAACAGCTTCTTTTTCTAAAAACCTCCTTAAAGAGTCTTGAAACATAATATGTTCTTCCGTGAAATAAGGACGATTTGTTTTTTGAATATCATATACAGCAGTATTTGGCATTTGTTTCCCTCCGTTTTATAAATTATTTATTTTTTGGGTCAATGAACAAGTCATAAAAAAGCCCTTTATAATGGGATGACAGGTGATTCCCTATTTCCCCCCACTAAAAAGGACCAATTATGATGGACAAGGATAGGTAAAAAATAGCCTTAGATAAAATTGGCTTTCGTTGGTTCTTTCAACTATTTTCTTAATGAACCTTATTTTCTTGAGCATTTGAGCGTAAAACCGTTTTTAATACTTTGCCGGCTGCATTTCTTGGAAGGGAATCTATAAATTCGATTATTCGTGGTTTCTTGTAGGAGGCGATATGCTGCTTACAAAATTCAATAACTTGTTCTTTCGTTAATTGCTTTCCAGGTTTTAATACAATATATGCTTTAACCGTTTCTCCCCATCTTGAATCTGGAATGCCGATTACAGCCGCTTCTAAAATGTCGGGATGACGATAAAGCACTTCTTCAAGTTCTTTAGGATAAATATTTTCGCCACCGCTAATAATCATGTCCTTTTTACGATCGACTACATAAATATAGCCATCTTCATCCATCCGAACTAAATCACCGCTATGGAACCATCCCCCTTTAAAAGCTTCTTTCGTTGCTTCGATATTTTTATAGTATTCCTTCATCACAGTTGGCCCTTGATACACAATTTCTCCGACTTCTCCTACAGGTACATCATTCATCTCATCATCTACAATCCGAATTCGAACATTAATGGATGGTTTTCCAACAGATGCTGTTTTATTATTGCGAAGAGAATCTTCACCATACAAATAGGTTGTAGATGGGCTCATTTCCGTTTGCCCAAAAGCTTCATATACGTTAGCGTTTTTAAATACTGTCATAATGCGTTTCTTTATTTCAACAGGACAAATAGCCCCGCCCAACGAGCAATTTTTCATTGAACTTAAGTCATAATCTAATAGATTAGGAACTTGGAACAAAAAGTTCCACATTGCTGGGACTAAGAACATCGAATTGATTTTTTCACTTTGAATGGTTTCAAGGATGTTTACGGGTTCGAATTCTCGCTGAAGAACAATCGTACCTTCCGTTAGACAATTTTGTACTAAAAGAGATAACGCTGCTATATGGAAAAGAGGAGGAATTACTAAATGTTTTGTTCCTTTTGGTGAAGAATTATGATATAGCTTGTTCATACCATTAATATAAAGATTTTTATGTGTCAGCACTGCTCCTTTCGGCCTGCCAGTCGTTCCAGATGTATAAATAATGACATGGGCATCTTCGTCATTTAATATCTCTATATTTTGATAACTTACAGGATTTTTAAAAATGGTTTCATATGAGATAGCATCGAAATCAAGTTCTTTCTCTACAGTATCTACTATTACAATCATTTGGAGTTGCGGAAGCTTATCTATTATCGAGCAGATGGTCTCAATAAATTCTTCCTCAATAAATAATATTTTCACATCCGAGTTATTTACAATATATTCAATTTCGCTAGCAACTAAACGGAAATTAACTGGAACGAAGACACTTCCATTTAAACTTGTCCCAAAATATAATTCTACAAAGGGGATTCCGTTTTTAAATAGACAACCCACTTTGTCATTCCTGCCGATTCCTTGTTCCCGGAGCCATCCTGATAAATGAGAAGCACGTTTAAGTAGTTCTTGATAAGTTAATCGTTGATGCTCATATACAAAAGCGACTCTCTCGGGTACATTATGTGCAGCACATTTTAACGCCTCTCCAATAAGTAGCTGTTGAGATAAAGAAACTTTTAATTGATCCATCTAATTCCCCTTTCGACACTTATAAATGAAGGAAATGATTATTCAGTTTCAACTCTTGTGAAAATAACACAGTTATAAGTTCCTCCTCCTTTTCTTGGAGGAAAAGAAACTATTCAACTTTTCCGAAAAGCGAACTTCATACGCCTTAAGCAAAAAATCATATGAATCAACACTATTCATTAACATAGTTAAATTTTAATATAGAAGAATTTCATTAATTCTATCCAGAACATTTTAAAGAAATAAAAAGGATTCTAAAACAATAGAACCCTCTTTATTTCTATTTGGATCCCCCTATTACGTAACATACAAGAAGTTTCATTAATTATTACTTATTAAAATCTTTCAACGGTTTCTTATTCTTTTAAAGGTGCCAGTTGCCTTCGCTAATAATTGACCATTAGAATCTTCAATTATTCCTTCAGCAGTCATAATGCTTTTTCCATGTTGAATAACATTAGCTCTTGCAATCATAGTTTCCCCATTTTTCACTGGAGCAAAATAATTAATAGTCACATTCACTGTCACAATAGGTTGTTTAATGACTGTACGAATGGTTGCCCCCATCACTGAATCGAGAATACTAAAATACACTCCTCCATGTACTCCTTGATTCACATTTAAATGGGCCGGAGTAACTTTAAGAGAATAAACGACAGATCCTTCCTCGAATTCTTCTAATTTGATGCCCAAAAAATTATTAAACGGGCTGTTTTCATAAATTTGTCTCATATCTTCCATTGATTCCACTAGCACAAAGCGTCACCTCTTCTTTAACTCAAGATTAAGTTTTTACTTATATTTTTCTAGTTTTTCTTTATACAGATTTAGTACTTCTTCATACGAATGGCCGTCAGATTTATTCTTTTCTAACCAAGATTGATTAAATTCTTCTGTTATCTTTGTCCATTCCTCTTGTTCTTTCTTTGTTAATTCTGCTATCGTTCCTCCGTTTTTTACGAACCCCTCATTGAATTTATTCGTTTCTTCCTTATAAATTTCTCCTGCTGATTCCATAATTTCTTCTCCCGCTTGAATCATCGCTTTCTGTGTATCCTCAGAGAGTCCTTGCCAAACCTTTTCATTAACTACTAATCCGTGTATAACAGATCCAACATGTGGAAAAACTCCATAATTAAGAATTTCTTCTGCACCAGAACTTTTTACAGCCATAGAGTAGTAATTAGCCGCTTGGATAACTCCTTTATCAAGAGCTTCATACGTTTCTCCATGAGAGATTGTAACAGGGACTGCTCCCATAAATTTATACATCTCACTTGTAATGCCTCCTGCTGTTTTCACCTTCAAGCCTTTTAAATCCTCTGGTACACGAATTTCCTCCCCTGTTGTCCAAATTTCGTTCGGAGGAGATACATGAGTCAAAACAGGTCTAACTCCATTATTTAAGTAATCTTTTTCTAATAATATCGAGCTTTCTTGCAACAAGTCACGATAAGCGAGAGTTCCTTGATTTGATGTCTCACTAAGATTCGGAAGACCTGCTATCATATGACTATAAGGCATGTTATCTGGGAAATAGTTAGCTGGATAGATACTAATATCAGCCACACCATCCTTCGTTAACTTCAGGAGATCTTGAGCTTTCCCTAATTGTTCGCTAGGGAAATATTGAAATTCAACTTTTCCTTCAGTTAACTCTGTCACTCTTTCCATCCAAGGTTCTGTTACCGCTGTATAAATAGGAGATGTATCAGCAAAATAAGACGCTAATTTCAAAGTAACTTTTTTGTCCTCCTCTTTTTCTGAGCTGTTTGTAGTACTTGAACTACAGCCTGCTATTAGCAGAGAAAGAGTAGTCATAATCGTTGTGAAAATTAAAAGCTTCTTTTTCGTCATTAAATTACCCCCAATTAAAGCGTTTATTTTAAGCCATTAACCGTAACTTAAATGAATTTGAATACGGTTACATTCCTAAGTTCTTAGCGATAATAATCTTCATAATTTCATTCGATCCGGCATAAATAGGGGCGACAGCTGCGTCACGGTATCTTCTAGCAATCTTATATTCCTCCATATAGCCATACCCGCCATGCAGCTGCATACATTCTGCAGAAATCCGTCTAGCCATGTCGGTAATCCACCATTTTGCCATAGATACCTCCGTAACAATATCTTGACCTGCCATATGTTTGACAATTAAATCATCAACAAAAGTACGACCTATTTGAACTAATGTAGCAATTTCCGCTAACTTAAATTGTGTATTTTGAAATTTACTAATTGGTTTACCAAAAGCTTGGCGTTCTTTTACATATTGTAACGTAATGTCTAACATGTCCTCTGCAGCAACGATTCCGCCAATTGCAGTGAGAAGGCGTTCTTGTTGCAATTTGTCCATTAAATAAAGAAATCCTTTTCCTTCTTCGCCTAAAAGATTAGCAGCTGGAACACGTACATCTTCAAAGATTAATTCAGCTGTATCTTGACTGTGCATGCCAACCTTATCTAGCTTTCTACCTCTTGAGAAACCTGCCATTCCTCTTTCTATCAATAAAAGGCTTACCCCACGATGCGCAGGAGTTGCTTTTGGATCTGTTTTACAGGCTACTAACACGACATCAGAAAGAATCCCATTCGTAATAAATGTTTTTTGACCATTGACAATATAATCAGAACCGTCTTTAATAGCGGTCGTAGAAATATTTTGCAAATCTGAGCCTGCTCCAGGTTCAGTCATAGCGATTGCGGAAATTAATTCACCGCTAACGAATTTTGGTAAAAATCTCTTCTTTTGCTCTTCTGTCCCAAAAGAAGAGAGATAGGGAGTAACTACATTACTATGTAGGCTTATTCCGCTAAGTCCCGTACCTACTCTAGCTAATTCCTCTGATAGAATAGCCGCAAAGCCAAAATCTACCCCCATGCCTCCATATTTCTCATCGACCGAAGGACAAAGAAATCCTTGTTTACCTAGTTTGAGCCACAATTCACGAGGTACTAAACGTTCTTCTTCCCATTGTGTAAAATAAGGTTCTACTTCTTTTTCCATGAACTTTCTTAGTGATTCTCGAAACATTAAGTGTTCATTAGACAGAGAGATACGATTTGTTTTTTCCTTATGAATAGTTGTATTACTCATCTTTTTTCCTCGCTCTCCTTTTTATAGTATTGCTGCTATATAATCATGCAATTTCTATGCCAACAAAACCAACCTATGTCTTTCAAGGATTCTCCTATTTCAATGCTACAGAAAGGAAACACTATTGTATTTAATTGTCCTGAAAATCGGACACTGTCTTTTTTTCGAGACAATTTTGAAGTGCGTCACCATTTCTTTTTCATCACAGAAACGTATTTCCTTTCTTCAAAAACAGGCTAGTCAAATAGCAGAAAGAGGTTAACCTAGCCCATCGTTATGAAACGACCTTTTAGGTCAACCTCTTTCGTTCGCCGTTATACAAGCAAAGCATTTCTACAAAATAACAGGGCAGCAAAGACTTATTGAATGTATTCCACACTCAACAGTAAGTTAAGACTTCAAACTTTATAAAGCCTCTCCTTTCCCCCCATCAATATTAACGGAGGTACCTGTGACGTATGATGCAGCATCCGATACTAAGAAACTAATCACATTAGCTGCCTCATCCGTTTCGCCAATTCTTCCTAACGGGATTTTATGGGAAGACAATTTTGAAAACTCCTCCCACGACAAATGACCATAATCTCTTTTCCACTTTCTTTCTATTTGCTCACTTCTAATTAATCCAATACAAACTGTGTTCACTCGTATATTATATTTAGCTAAATCTTTGCTCATTGCATTTGTTAAAGTCATTCCTGCTGCTCTACTCACACTCGTTGGTAGTGATGAAGCAGGAGCTGTTTTAGCGATTGTTGCTGTGACATTTAAAATTGCTCCACCCCCTCTTTCTTTCATATACGGGATCGCAGCATTCGAACAAAAGATTGCGGCAAATAGTTTTAAATCTAGATCTGCTCTCCACATTTCTTCATTAACCAGTTCAAATGAATGTGCAGAGCTTTGACCAGCATTGTTAATTAATATATCAACCCCGCCAAAATGCTCCGCCGTCTCCCTAACAAACTCCTCACAATCACTCTTTATAGACACATCTTTTGAAGCATAATATACCTCTCTTCCGGTTGCCTCTTTAATGATTGCTGAGGCCTCTTGCAATTTCGTTATATCTCTTCCACAAATAGCAACGTCAGCCCCTTCTTTTGCTAATAATAAGGCTGTTGCAAAGCCAATCCCTTTACTGCCGCCTGTTACTATGGCGACCTTATTTTTCAAGTTTAAGTTCATTGGTTGTACTCCTTTTTATGAATAGTTAAATAATCTTCCCTTGTTCCAAATTCGCAATTTCCTTTTTTGAATAGCCTAATTCTAGTAATACTTCGTGCGTATGCTCTCCTAATAAAGGAGGATGTTTTTTTAATTGTGCAGGGGTTTCAGAAAATTTAATTGGAAATCCGGGAACTTTTAAATTTTTAACAACAGGATGTTCAATTTCGAGGACCATCTCTCTCGCTATTACATGTGGGTGGGTCATGATTTGATCAATAGTATGAATAGGTCCACATGGTACCCCGGCGTGTTCCATTCTTTCAAAAATCTCCTTGCTTTCCATTTTGGATAGACGTTCATTAATCATTTCAACAAGTAATTCGCGATTAGCTACTCGATCATCGTTTATTTTAAATCTAGAATCCTCTAATAAGTCATTCCATTCAAAGCCTTTACAGCACTTTTCCCACAATCTATCATTCGCTACCGCTAATATAATGTCCATGTCCTTTGCTTGAAAAGCTTGATAAGGAACAATTGTAGGATGCCCTGATCCATATCGTTGCGCTACTTGTCCAGTAGCAAAAAAATTAGTAGCTAAATAATTTAAAATAGCGACTTGACTATCTAGTAAACTAGTATCAATGAATTGTCCTCTCCCACTTTTCTCTCTAGCAAATAGCGCAGTTACAATTCCAAATGCTGCAAACATACCTGTATTAATATCCACAGTGGAAGTTCCCGTCTTCACCGGCGGCCGTTCGGGATCTCCTGTTACACTCATTAAGCCGCTGAATCCTTGTAATAATAGATCATAACCTGGTCTGTTCTTTTCAGGTCCGGAACGCCCAAATCCAGAAATCGAACAGTAAATTAATCGCGGATTTATTTCTTTTAATTGTTCATAGCCGTATCCTAATTTCTCCATAGTACCTGTTCTAAAGTTCTCGACCAGCACATCTGCTTCTTTTACTAATTTATATATAATGTCTTTACCTTCTGGAGATTTTAAATCAATCGTAATGCTACGTTTATTTCGATTGGATGAGAGATAGTAGCAACTTTCACCGTTCCATGTAGGCGGGGTAAATCTTCTTGTTTCATCACCTACAGATGGCTGTTCTACTTTAATAATATCTGCTCCCATATCACCTAACATCATCGTACTAAATGGACCTGCTAATGTTCTTGATAAATCTAATACTTTGATTCCCTCTAAAGCTTGCAATCTAGTTCACCTCAGACCGTATAATTTTATTCTGTGTTAACAGATAGACTTTAACTATTTAAGAAGGCGCTTTCAAACATTATTTGCCTATTTCCCTATAGGCAAGACCTTGTCGACATGTACCTAGTCTACTTTTAAAGCAACCCACAAGGGGCTCCATCTTTTATTCCCTAACTATAATTTGTCCTCCTCTCCTTTTTCTACAATTTAATTAACATTATTTAACATTATCAGACTTTTAAAAATATTTCCAATTCAAAACATTCATGAGAATGAGATAATTAATAACAATAATTATTGTTCATACGGCTATAGGGATCATTTAAATACATATCTATAAGAAATCACGACGTACCCATTCAAAAAATAGCTTGAATATATGTTTTGGAGATTGATAAAATACTTGAATCCCCTAAAAAATTGTAGTAGTATACATTTTATACAAAAAATGGATATGGATATCCGTAATAGGTGATTAATTGAAAAGGGGGTTTCATGATGGAGAATAAAAGAGTTTATTTTTTTGATACTACATTAAGAGATGGTGAACAAACACCTGGGGTGAATCTTAATCAAGAAGAAAAGGTGGAAATTGCACTACGATTAGAAAAGCTAGGAATCGATATTATTGAGGCGGGATTTGCTGCTGCATCGCCTGGGGACGCACAAGCTATTAGAGCAGTCGCACAAGCTGTTTCTAAACCAATGGTAGTCAGCCTCGCTCGAACAAATAAAGAAGATATTGATGCAGTAATAAATGCTATTGGAGATATTGATAATACAGGTATTCATATTTTTATAGCTACTTCCCCGATTCATCGAGAACGTAAATTAGGATTGACAAAAGAACAAGTAGTAGCCAAAGCGGTCGAAAGTGTCTCTTATGCAGCCAAACATTTTAAACATATTGAATTCTCCTGTGAAGACTCTACACGTACCGAATTAGATTTTCTTTGTGAAGTAGCCGAAAAAGTGATTGAAGCAGGCGCAACTGTGTTGAATTTCCCTGACACAGTCGGTTATACAACTCCTGAAGAATATATCAAGCAATTTCAATATATTAAGGAAAATACAGCAGGAATTGAGAACGTACGCTTAAGCTGTCATTGTCATGATGATCTTGGTTTAGCATTAAGTAATAGTATTGCTGCCATTAAAGCGGGGGTTACACAAGTTGAAGGATGTATAAATGGGATTGGTGAACGAGCAGGAAATGTAGCTCTTGAAGAAGTAGCTGCTTTATTAGAAACTCGAAAGGATTATTATCATAAAGAAACAGGGATCGATTTGAAAGAAGTGGCTAGAACAAGTAAATTAGTAAGTAGACTTACAGGCATTGCTATTCCTCCTAACAAAGCGGTTATAGGTGGAAATGCGTTTGCTCATTCTTCTGGCATTCATCAGGATGGGGTTATTAAAGATAAATCTACCTACGAAATTATGAAGCCTGAAAGTATTGGTTTTCATGAGACTAAGTTAGTATTAGGCAAACTCTCTGGCAGAAATGCGCTTAAAAAGAGATATGAAGAGCTCGGTTATTTTGTTAACGATGAGCAGCTTAGAGAAGTTTTCAAAAAGTATAAAGATCTTGCCGATCGTAAAAAGGAAATTTTTGATGAAGATATTATCGCTTTATTAGAAACACAGACGACAAAAGAAAAGCATTCTTTATATTCATTTAAAGACTTCAGTTTACAAATACTCACAGACAATCAATATCGAGCATTCGTTAATATCGTGCATAGTGATGGCTCTTTAATTGAAGGAATTGGTGAAGGAAATGGTCCGATTGATGCTCTTTATAAAGGAATAGATGGTGCTCTTCAGTTAGAAGATACCGAATTAGTTGATTATAAAATCAACTCCATTTCACAAGGAAAAGATTCAATTGGAGAAGTATTTGTTAAAGTTAGAAAGAAAGGATCGTTATTCCAAGGCAGAGCTATTAATGTTGATATTATCGTTGCAAGTGCTAACGCTTATATCGATGCAATTAACAGATTAAAAACTCCACATGAAAACTTATCCAAAATTTAAAAAGGTCAACTACGTTTAATAAACTTCTATGCTGACTATTTATAAATATCGATAGTACAAAAAAGATGGCTTCTATTTTGAAGTCATCTTTTTTGTAACTCTTCATAAAACCAAAGCTAAAATGAGATATAAATCGTTTTATCAACACTATTAGTTAATAGCGTCAATTCATTAAATAATTAACATTGTATCTTTCTTGTAGATATTAAAGTAGATAAGGCTTGTTCATACTCTTCTTCAAGGTCATTAACTACTTGAGAAATTGGCAGAACTTTATCAATTGTCCCTACGCCTTGACCAGCAGACCAGATGTCCTTCCAGGCCTTTGCTTTTACTTCCTTATTCTCCATATGTGAAAAATCTATCGTTTCTTTTTTCTCAAGCTGCGAAGGGTCAAGACCAGCATTTTTAATACTCGGAATCAGATAATTGGCATGTACCCCGCTAAAAGCAGGCGTGTAAATGATATCGTCAACTGTTGAGTCCGTTACCATCTCTTGATATTCTTTACTCGCATTACTTTCAGTTGTGGCAATGAATCTAGTTCCCATATAAGCAAAATCTGCTCCTAATGCTTGGGCGGCCAATATATCTTGTCCATTCGTAATACAACCAGAAAGCAGGGTAATTCCATTCCAAAACTTTTTGACCGCTCCCATAAATGCTATTGGATTGATTGTGCCACCATGACCTCCTGCCCCATTACAAACTAACACTAATCCATCGATACCAGTCTCTGCCGCTTTTTTTGCATGAGTAAGGGTCGCTACATCAGAAAATACAAGTCCACCATATTCATGGACAATGTCAACAACAGATGTAGGCTTACCTAATGAAGTAATAACAATAGGAGGTTGATATTTCTTAATTAGTTCCAAATCTGTTTCATAACGCTTATTTGATTTATGAACAATGAGGTTGACAGCCCATGGAGCTATTTTCTGATCAGGATTCAACGCTTTTGCTTCTTCTAATTCTTCAGTAATTCGATTCATCCATTCTTCTAAAATTTCCCCTGTTCTTGCGTTTAATAATGGGAATGAACCAATTATGCCTGATTTACAAGCTTCAATCACTAACTCTGTACCAGATACAAGAAACATTGGTGCTGAAATAACTGGTAATCTTGTTTTTTCCAAGAGCATATTTAATTTAGTATTTGTCATTATTATTCCCCTCTCTTTAAAATATGAGAATAGTAAATCTCAAAGTATAAGGATTATTAACCACCATCCTATAATAATACCATTATTTTTAATATTTTGTAAATATATGTTAAATTATTCTCTCAAACTTAAATTTTCGATAATAGAAATAAAACATGATCATAGCGCAAAAAATAAGAAAAGAAATACTTAAGAAAATATTTCTATAAACATCGTTGTATTCATGACTACTAACCAACTAGTGAAACTCCAAATGATAAGGATTTTATTCTCTTGAATAGGTTTGGCACTTGCAAAGTCCGAAGTAGGGGTAGAAATGGACGACATTGTCTCTCACCTTAATTCTTATATTTTTTGAAAACCAAAATATTAAAAAGGCCTTGCTTTTAAACAAGACCCAAAATTAACTTCAAATTAATTTAACTTAACTATTAGATTGGTGTCTGGCATTCCTATTTTTATTTGTATTTTTCTAAACTCTCTTTATACTGTTTTAACACTTCCTCATACGGAAAATCTTTAGATCCTTGTTCTTTTAACCATTTTTCTGTGAATTCTTTAGTAACCTTTTCCCACTGCCCTTTTTCGGCATCCGTTAAGTCTACAATGACCCCGCCAGCTTTACTGAATTCTCCATTAAAATTCTCTGTATCTTGATCATACTTTTCTCCAGACGGTTGTACCAACTCTTGTCCTGCTTCCTTCATTACCTTTTGTACATCTTCAGGAAGTCCATTCCAAACCTTTTCATTAACGACTAACCCATGAATAGCCGTCCCTATGTGTGGAAAAGTCGCATATTTAAGAAGATCTGCCGTTCCAGAAGCTTCCACAGCCACACTGGAGTAACCCGCACCCTCTATAACACCTTTCTCAAGAGCTTCATATGTCTCTGTATGAGAAACCGTTACAGGAACTGCTCCCATATATTCGTACACTTCGTTAGCGACTCCACCTACTGTTCTAGCTTTTAACCCTTTTAAATCTGCTGGTACTCTTACTTCTTTTTTTGTGGTCCAAATTTCATAAGTCGGTGATACATGTCCTAAAATAGGAACGAGCCCATTTTTTGAAAAATCTGTTTCTAATAGTTCCTTATTTTGCTGTAATAATTCGTTATAAGCTGCTGTTCCTTGATGTGAAGTCATACTAAGGTTCGGCAAGCCTGCCAACGCATTTGTTAAAGGCATATTATCTGGAAAGTAGTTGGCTGGAAAAACACCAATATCCGTTACTCCATCTCTTGTTAATTTCAGCATATCTTGAGCTTTTCCTAGCTGTTCTCCAGGATAGGTATCAAATTGCACCTTACCATCAGTGAGTTCCGTTACTCGCTTCATCCAAGGTTCCGTTACATATTTATATACTTGGGATGTAACTGGAACATACGTAGCTAACTTTAGTGTAATCGTTTCATTTTCTTTCGAATTGTTAGAAGAACTTGTACTACATCCAGCGATTACTAGAGAAAGAATCGAAATTATAATTGTAAGAATAAACAAACGCTTGGCTTTCATAATATTTTCCTCCACCCAAAAGTTATAGTTGTTTTATAAACCCCATCAAATTAGCTCTACATATTAGTTGGTAAGTAAAGAGCAATTTGTGGAAAAATAACTAGGAGTAATATCGTTAATAGCAATATCCCGATAAACGGTATAGACCCATAAAATACACGGTCCACAGGGACTTGGGAATGCTTACTTGTAATAAATAGATTAATTCCAACAGGAGGTGTAACAAGACCAATTTCTAGTAACAATACAACAATTACACCAAACCATATTTCATCAAAACCTAAGGCTTGAATGATTGGAAATACAAGAGGTAAGGTCAAGATCATGGAGCCGATCAAATCCATAAACAATCCAAGGATGAGGTAGAAGACAATAATTAAAAACAAAATGGTCCATTTGGATAAACCGCTCTCAGAAATCGCTGAGATGATACTTTGTCCAGTACCGGTTAACGTGAAGAAATATGCGAATATGTATCCGCCAATCACAATGGTAAAAATCATAGCCGTCTGCTGAACAGCGTCTTTAAGTGATTCAATAACAGATTTAACATTTAATCTCTTTATAAGTAAACCAATGAAAAGTGCTCCTAATGCTCCAAATGCAGCAGCCTCTGTAGAAGTTGCAATTCCTAAATAGATAACGGCTAAAACAAATACTACAAGTATCAGCATCGGCCAAATTGTTTTTAAGGAAGCAAATCTTTCACTCCATGAGGATTTTTCAATTTTAGTATTCAATTTTATAGAAGTAATGAAGATGAAGGCACAAAGAAGTCCTGCAAGCAGTATTCCTGGTAAAACCCCAGCCATTAATAGGTGTCCTATTGATGTTTCTGTTTGCACGGCATAAAGAATAAGCGGAACACTAGGTGGAATTAGGACGGCTAAGGTTCCCGTAGATGAAGCAACTAAACCGGCAGCAAAAGTATCCTTGTATTTAGCCCTAACCATCTCTGGGATACAAATTTTTGACATAATCGAAGTGGCAGCGATACTTGAACCAGATAACGTCCCAAATCCTGCACTGGCAAATACGGTAGATACTCCTACTCCACCTGGTACATGACCAATCCATTTTAGGATACAGTCATACAGATCTTTCGCAATATTACTTTTGGAAATGAAGTTCGCCATTAATATAAACAAAGGGATCGTTGTTAAAGTAAAACTATTGACACTTCGATAGGCTGTTGATGAAAGAATCCCAGTAAATGTATCAAATCCACTAACCAAGAAAATTCCTAACGAACCAACAACTATTAAAGTAAACCCAATAGGCATGCCTATAAATAATAGCAACAGCAATAAGAGAACAATTCCTAGTGTTAACATAGATTATATCCCCCCTTTAAATAGATAAAACTAATATATAAATCTTTCTTTAACCAGTAATTTTCTTTTCAGAATCAGCCAAAGAATTACTAGATATTACTTTATTCGAAAAAATAATTGAGACAGATTCTATTAAAA
>NZ_JBALMU010000011.1:0-61766 GCF_036962285.1 Bacillus sp. JJ634 | reverse complement strand
ATTTACCATATTATACATATTACTTATGATACAGCAGATTTTTAGCTCATTTCATATAAGACCGTAATCTCACGCTTGATTGACAATATTGTTTAACTGGACCTATAAAAAATGCCTCTAAAGTATAAATTTAGAGGCATTTTCTATTACTTCACTTGTAATAACTGCTCATAGGCCACCTGGAACTTTTGAATATCTCCAGCACCCATAAAAAGAATGACGCTATTTTCATGTTGTTGTAAAACAGACGTTTTATCTTCTTCAAGCAACTTAGCACCTGGAATTTTCTCTTGAAGATCTTCAATAGAAAGTTTTCCTTGGTTTTCACGAGCGGATCCAAATATATCACATAGGTACACTTTATCAGCTAAATTTAAACTATCTGCAAATTGAGTAATAAACGTTTGTGTTCTTGTAAACGTATGTGGTTGGAAAACAGCCACAATTTCACGGTTTGGATATTTTTGACGCGCTGAATCAATAGTCGCCGTAATCTCTGTTGGATGATGTGCATAATCATCAATTAAAATTTGACTACCGATTTCTTTTTCCGTAAATCGACGCTTTACCCCACCAAATGTTTTCAAGCGAGCTTTTACTATTTCTGTATCTAAACGCTCGTATTTACAAAGGGCAATCACACCTAAAGCATTTAGTACACTATGTTTTCCGAATGTCGGAATCGTAAATGTTTCATAAAAGGTATTACGGACATACACATCAAACGTTGTACCTTCTTCTGTAACAGAAATATTTTTTGCTTGAAAGTCATTTTCTTCAGCAAAACCATATAGAATGACAGGTACTTTCGCTTGGATGCTTTGTAATTGTTCATCATCTCCGCATGCAATAATACCTTTGTTCACTTGTAAAGCCATTGTTTGGAATGCATCAAAAACATCTTCAATGTTTGCATAATAATCAGGATGATCAAAATCAATATTCGTCATAATGGCATAGTCTGGATAATACGAAAGAAAGTGACGACGATATTCACACGCCTCAAATACGAAATACTCCGATTGCTCGACTCCTTTTCCTGTCCCATCACCAATTAAATAGGAAGTGGGCTTCACTCCACCCATTACATGAGCAAGTAATCCTGTTGTCGATGTTTTCCCATGCGCGCCAGTAACCGCTACACTTGTAAAGTTTTCCAAAAAGTCACCAAGGAAACGATGGTAACGAACAATTGGTAATCCTAATTCTGTAGCCCGCATAATTTCAGGATGAGTATCCGGAAATGCATTCCCCGCAATAACTGTCATGCCTGGCTTAATATTTTCTTCACTAAACGGAAGAATTGTAATTCCTGCTTTTTCTAAAGCTATTTGTGTAAAAAATTGTTTTTCATAGTCGGAACCTTGTACTTCCAATTTTAAGTCGTGAAGTACTTGTGCTAACGCACTCATCCCCGATCCTTTAATTCCCACAAAATGGTAAACAGTCATATGAAGAACCTCCACCAATCGTCTATCTGTATGACAGTATATGACGTCATTCGTTTATTTGTTTTCTGCACAATTTATCATTTCTTCAATATTTATTAATCAACAAATCAATATTATATCACTTTTTTCTTCATTCAACCATGTCAGCCAGATGGTATTTCAACATGACTTTGGTTTTTCTTGATAATTATTCCTTATTCGATTTCTTATTATATACAATTAAAGTCATATGGGTTCAATGATTCGCTGAATTCGCATCAAGCAAAAATTCTAATTCTTCCTCAGAAATCAATACTTCACGAGGTTTACTTCCTCTTGATTCAGAAATAATTCCTTGCTGCTCCATCATCTCTATCAACCTTGCAGCCCTGTTATATCCTACACGAAAGCGTCGTTGAATGCTTGAAGCCGAAGCAGCATGTTGGCTTACAACAAACTCGCATGCTTCTAAAAATAATTCATCTGTTTCTTCTGACACTTGAGCTCGACTTAATAAATCTTCCTGCTCAAATAAATAGTTTGGTTGTTGTTCATTTTTAACATGGTTCACAACTTGATCAATTTCATCATCACTAACGAATGTACCTTGCAAGCGCACTGTTTTCGATGATCCATTTTCAGCAAATAACATATCGCCGCGACCAAGCAGCTTTTCCGCACCGCCACTATCAATAATCGTACGCGAGTCCACTTGTGAAGATACAGAAAAGGCAACCCTAGTTGGAATATTGGCCTTAATTAATCCGGTAATGACATCCACTGATGGGCGCTGTGTAGCGACAATTAAATGAATGCCGCAAGCACGCGCTTTTTGAGCAATTCGGCAAATTGCTTCCTCCACATCTGCCGGAGACATCATCATAAGATCAGCTAATTCATCGATAATAATGACGATATATGGCAGCTTGTTCGAATATTGACGGGCAAGTTCAGCTTGTTCATTAAACTTCGTAATATCTCGAACACCTGCATGTACAAATAACTCGTAGCGGCGCTCCATCTCCTCAACCGCCCATTTTAAAGCTGCTGTTGCTGCTTTAACATCCGTAATAACAGGACTAACTAAGTGAGGAATTCGATTATAAGGAGCAAGCTCAACCATCTTAGGATCAATTAACATTAATTTTAACTCCTGAGGTGTTGCTTTATATAAAAGACTAACAAGCATCGTATTGATGCATACACTTTTTCCTGACCCCGTTTGCCCTGCAATTAAACCGTGCGGCATTTTACGCAAATCGGTTACAATCGGTTGACCAGAAATATCAAGCCCCATCACAACGGCCAATGGAGACGGGTGATTTTGGAATACATCACTTTCTAATACTTCGCGTAAAAAAACGGGCTTACTTTTTCGATTTGGAATTTCAATCCCGATTGTATGCTTGCCTGGAATAGGTGCCTCCATTCGCATATCTTGCGCAGCCAAACTTAATTTAATATCATCCATTAAGTTCGTTACTTTACTCACCTTCACACCTGGCTCTGGATACACCTCAAACTGCGTAACCGCTGGACCTTGCGTTACATTGACAACTTTCGCACGAACATTGAAGTTTTTCAATGTTTCGTTTAATAAAATCATTTGCTCTTCTAACCATTCGTCATCATTCTCCGTCATTGTTGAAGGTGTGAGCAATTCGATATCAGGAAACATATAGTACGGATTTTCTTCCATTTCTTCAGGTAAATCTGTTCCAATAGAAGTATCTGCTTGTTCAACATTTTCTGTTTCAACAATGTTTTCCACAATAGATGCTGCTTCAACGACGGTGTCCGGCACTAGTTGGATAATCGGTGTCTCTTCTTCTGCACTCGCCACCTCTGTTGCTTCCATCTTTGGCTTTTCTTCAATATTTGGCGTTGGGGAAGCTGTTTTCGGGACAACACTTCTTGTAACTGGCACAACCTTTTTACCTGTTCCCTGATAACTTGGAAAGTTCATGCGCTTTTGATCTTGCTTTAGCATAACAACATTAAATGGAATATGTTTTTTTCGCGGTTGTTCCTTCTTTGTTTCCCCTACTCTCGTATCTGCAGCTGCCGGCTCTACTTTCTCCTCTGCAACAACAGCAGGTTGGACAACCTCAGGCGCCTCTTCTTCCATCACCGGCGGTTCTATCGCTTCTTCTACGTTACTCTTTCGATAAACAACGGGAATTTCCGACTCCTTCTTTAGTTGATTAAAAGATGCTGACTCTACTCTCTCCTCTACGACAACAGCGGGTTGTACAATCTCAGGCAGCTCTTTTTCTATCACTGGCGGTTTTATCGCTTCTGCTGTGTTGCTCTTTCGATACAATACTGGAATTTCCGACGCCCTCTCTAATTGATAAGCAGAATCAGGTGTCGTTTCTAATTCGAATTCTACAACTTCCTCTTTCTGCCTTGCTTGCTTCTGCGGCCTATGAAACCCATAAATTGGAGAAGGAATTTCTGTCGGGCGAAATGGTTTCTTCGGTGTAACGGCTTTTAATTCTGATTCATGATGAACTGGCCTTGTCGCTTTATCAGAAAACTTTTGGTTAGGTTTTTCTTGAACAGGGACTTTCTCTGGCATTCGCGCCTCGTCCTTCACGCGATTATTACGTATCTTTCTTTTCGGTAATGGCTCTTCATCCGGAATCAGTGGAAATTTAAATTGTCCTTTTGGATATTGATACAAAACTTTCGTATCCGGGTCATTCATCGATGTACTTTTACGCTGTAAAGTTTGTTTCTCTTGTATATGTTCTCTTGGAGGCTTAGCCGCTTCTCGGTTCTTCACTTCATCAAAATCCGGCTCTTCATCTATGACAATTTCTTCTATCTCGACAGTCTCTTCTACTAAAAACCAATTTTTCATTTTTTTGAACCATTTCAAAATCTATCACTCTTTCTAGCTTATTATGAAGTTAATTCTACCAGTAATTTATAAAATATCGAGCAAAATTGTGTAGATTAGGAAATTGTATATATTTTTTCATAAGAATCTCCATGAAACTATTTCTATTATAGTAGTCCTAATCTATAATACGATATAAACAAGTATCATTATACAATTAAGGAGGTTTTTACCATAAAGGAAAATTACGTAATTTTCACTATTGCTATTGTAGCAGGCTTATCATTCGGCTTTTTTCAAATTCAGCTTCATTACTTCGTCATCGTCTTTATTCCGTTCGTATTTTTAATTGGAATAATCAAGCTCTATCCATCCCTTTTTGCTAATAATATCGATCGAATTGAAAAATTTCTCATTCTTAATAAAAAACAGCCTATCTATCAATTGACCTATGCCTTGGCGAACCACCTAGATACGGAAGCAAAAGAAGCATACAACAAGATTATCCTAAAATATACCCATCCCACAAAATTAGCACAATTCCAAGTGCTATATGCACTGTACAGAAAAGATATAAAAACGGCTAAAACGGTTTTAAACGATGTAAAACCACCCGAGCTCAAACTATATTATGAGATACAAATTGCTTTAGAGGAAAATGACCTAGAAAAAAGCCGCCTGCTCATTCAAAACGTAAAAAAGACATGGATGCAAAATGCTGTAGAAGCAGACATTCTTCACAAAGAAGGAAATTTAGAACAAGCTAGAATCTATGCCGAACAGTCTATCAAAAGAACAAGAGGCATTCAAAAGTATACGTTAGCCAAACACTTTGAACCTCTTTTAAACAAAGCTGCATAAAGTGAAACTTTCATTGAATAAAGAAACAAGACTGCTTTCGTCAATGAGCAGTCTTGTTTCTTCAGTATTATTCACGTTTTTTATTTTTTCCTAAGATGAAGATTGGCTCTAACTCGCCTTCTTCATATAAAAATGAAAGAGCCGTAATTGGTACATGTCCGCTTGCAAAGAAGCTCATCGCCATTTGGGCCAAAACATCGTAACCTGTGTCATTTTGCACATCCGCAATAATAATGACATCTTGATGAGGAATAGCCAGTGCCATCGTTCCTTGAATATTTTCCTTCATCTCACGAAGCCAAGCGTCATTCACAATGCGACTTGCGTCGTACCCATCATTTGTATTTAAGAAATAAAACGTATTACCCGCAACCGTATCAGTTTTAACTTCTGTTGAAAGTGAACGTACGTTAAAACGGGCGACTTCACGAATTCGCTCGGCTTGCCACTGTTCACGCTCTAACATGCGTTCATCGATTAGACGATACGTATTGCCTAAATCAAGTGCATAGAAAACGCGTGTCTCCGCTGTGTGCTCATCGAATAGAAAAGAATTTCCTTCTTCTGCTTCGGTCGGGAAAGATGTCGAACGAATAACAGGAAATATCGATTTTTCCTGTCCAGCCATTCGATGTTCTTCCCCCATAACTTGCAACGCTTCCTCTACATAATAAGCGACTTCTTCAACAGCCTTCTCTTGTACTAACTCGTAATTCGCAATGACTCTCGGTAATTCAATGGTGATTCCTTTACCTGTTTTCACATTCTCAATTCGTAATGTATCCTGTTGACTATTAAATTGAAACGTGCGACTTTCATCTTCTAATCGTTCCTTTAATAAGTTCGTTAATTTCTTGCTGTTCATTTTCATGCTTAAGTCCTCCTTTGCAGAAAAAATGAGAAGGGCCCCCTAGTTGAGAAAGGGCCCCTCCATTAATGGAAGTTTCACATTATAAACCTTGAATGAAATCCTCAATTTCTTGTTGTGTTTTACGGTCCTTGCTTACAAAGCGTCCTAGCTCTTTTCCATTTTCATAAGCGATAAAACTTGGAATACCAAACACATCGTTTGCAGCGCACACATCAATGAATTGATCGCGATCTACATGAATGAACGTAAACTCAGGAAACTTCGCTTCAATTTCAGGTAGGATTGGTTCGATTACGCGGCAGTCTCCGCACCAATCTGCTGAAAAAAGAAAAATATGTTTCCCTTCATTTTTTAATGTCTCATATTGTTCTTCTGATTGTAATTGTTGCATGTTGTCATCCTCCCCTTTCATAATGTCATAAGTATGATTATACCAAACTGTGCACGCTTCAACCATTGATATACAATCTCTGATGATATTCATATTGTCCAAGCAGCATGCTCATGATATGTTCAAACATTTTCACTCGCGTCATCCGCTCATTTGTAAACACACCAATGGCCCCTTCTTTTTTACGAATATTCGCTTTTTGAGTAAAATCATCCATCACAGGACCAAGCTCTTCACCCTGTTCTAACCGTTTCGCTACAACATCGGGTAAAACGATACGCGCTCCACCTGCAACCCAAACTCCACCGTCTCTAGTTGTCATCGCTCCCCAATTACAAAGGAATAAGCCCTGCTTCGTTTGCACGACTCCCCCTTCAAGACCAATTCCAATCTCTGCATCGCTATGCTGCAAACAATTTTTCGCGCGATTGACGGCACCTTCAATCGTTTCTTCATCTGAAAATGGTTGAGCAGACACACCGCTTTCTACTGATAAAGAAAGCACCTCTGCTTCCGAAAGCACCTTCATCACAGCTTCGACTTTCGCTGGATTCTTACTACCTACAGCTACTCTCATGTTGATACACCATCTTTTCTTATCCGTTATTCTTAATTGTTTCAAATGTTGTTTTATCACATGCACGCACTAATTTTCCAATTAATTCGCGTGCGGCTGCATAGTCATCTACATGCATAATTGAAGCATGCGTATGGATATAGCGGGCACAGATGCCGATTACCGAACTTGGAATACCTTCATTGGCAATATGTACTTTACCAGCATCCGTTCCACCTTGAGATACATAGTATTGATATGGAATATTATGCGTTTCCGCTGTATCCAAAATAAATTCTCTCATTCCTCGATGTGTAACCATCGTTCGGTCAAAAATGCGCAATAATGCACCTTTGCCCAGTTGACCAAATTCCTTTTTATTTCCTGAAGCATCATTGGCTGGACTAGCATCTAATGCAAAGAATATGTCAGGCTTAATAAGTGAGGCTGCTGTTTGCGCTCCTCGTAAGCCAACTTCCTCTTGAACCGTAGCCCCTGAATAAAGAGTGTTCGGTAATGTTTCCCCTTGTAAATCTTTTAACAATTCAATAGCTAATCCGCAGCCATAGCGATTATCCCACGCTTTAGCAAGAATTTTCTTCTTATTAGCAAGCGGAGTAAATGGGCAGATTGGGACAATTTGTTGTCCGGGTTTAATGCCAATTTGTTTAGCATCTTCTTTATCATCCGCACCAATATCAATTAACATATTTTTAATATCCATTGGTTTAGCACGAAGCTTCTCATCTAACAAATGTGGGGGAACCGAACCAATGACTCCAATTACCGGTCCGTTATCCGTAATAATTTGAACGCGTTGTGCCATCAGCACTTGGCTCCACCAACCGCCTAATGGCTGAAAACGAATCATACCATTATCCGTAATAGACGTAACCATAAAGCCAACTTCGTCCATATGGCCTGCTACAAGAACAGTTGGACCATCTGCATTTCCTTTTTTCAAGCCGAAAATACTTCCAAGACGATCTTGAACAATTTCATCTGCATATTTTTCAAGCTCACTACGCATAAAAGCACGAACAGCATGCTCATTACCTGAAGTACCAGGCAATTCTGTTAACGTTTTAAATAGAGATAAAGTTTCATCATTCATTTTGATTTCCCCTTAACTTACGATTTTCTTTCCTACTCTATATTCTACAGAAATTTTTAGGAAGTTACCATCAGACTCACTTGGAGAAAACTTCAAATTATTAGGCAACCTTTCCATTCTTCTGTATACTAGAAAGTAAGAAATAAAAAGGACATTGGAGGAGACACAATGAATTGGAAAAGCTTTTTATTAGGTGCTGCCGCTGGATTTGCTGCTGGAATCATCACAAAAGAATTACTTGGTCCATCTGGACATGCTTCTCCAGAAAAAGTACTAGCAGATGTTAAAGAAAAATTGAAGAAAAGCGGTCAAATTTACGGCTCATGGATTGTGATGAAGCCCGAAACGTATATAAAAAACGACGTGGAATATGAAGTATATAACGGTGGAATTACACGGAACATCGATGACAAACGTGAGCAATTTGAATTTGTGGCCGATGCTAAAACCGGAACATTATTGGAATTGAATGTACGAGCTGCCGATTAATTTTGTTTGAAAGGCTGATATTAAATCAGTCTTTTCAATATTTATGTACTACACTACTTTTCATGCGCAATTCGAGATTAATGCACAAACACTAAACAAGCCATGCATTATATGCACAGCTTGTTCTTTCTCCACACTTATGGAAGTTTTACTTCATTTACTCTCGTATCCGTTTTACTTCAGCAACAATCTCTTTTCCCGTTTGATCCCACTTTAGCGCACGATAATACGCATCATGATAGAAGCTATACCATACGTTATTCGCTAAACCATATTGCATCCATTTTTCTTTAGCTGCAATCGATGTCATTGGATAGTCGTCATATGCCATAACCCAAAGTACATTAGAATGGGCATGTGTAGGCATAATATCGGCCATATGAATAAGCTGTTCTCCTCCATTTTCAATGACAATAATCGAATGCCCATCGCTATGGCCGCCCGTATGAATCATTTTTACACCTTCTGTAATCTCCTGTTCTGTATTAAATGGGCGAACTTGAGTAGCAATCGCTTCCCAGTTTTCACGCCAATATGTACTTTTAGAGCGAATATTCGGGCTTCTCATTTCATCCCATTCAATTTGTGAGGTAATAATTTGAGCCTTCTCAAATACAGATACTGGCTGGTCATTCACAAGCTTCGTTAAGCCGCATACATGATCAAAATGTAAATGTGTCATTAAAATGTAATCGATTTCACTTGGAGCAATGCCCAGCTTGGCCAAATCTTCAACGACCTTAGATTCTTCTGTTATACCATAATTACGCTTTTGTTTATCCGTGAATTTTTCACTGCCAATTCCAGCATCAATCAGCATCTTTAAGCCATTTGCTTGCACAAGAATTGGATCTGTTCTCAGTTCAATTTGATTGTTTTCATTTGATGGATATTTTCTAATCCATAATGGTTTAGGTACCACGCCAAACATCGCACCGCCATCTAAATTTGTAACCCCGCCATTTAACCAAGTCAAAGTAATTTCGCCAATTTGTAAAGTTTCCATTATACCCCTCCTTATCAACAGTTTAACATTAATATTTCAAAAAAATAACAATTTTCCACAAAAAAAGACATCTTAATAGATGCCTTTTAATAGATTATTGAAATCTTGTTTCCAATCGATAAATTCGATCGCCTTTACTTGAGAATTTCTCTTCATATTCCGTCATAATATTTCCTTCAAACTCACTGTTATGCAAATCTAGGCTAATAAATGTAAGCAGCATACCATATTCTGATATACTCATTAACGAAGACTCAAACAATCCTTGATTATCCGTTTTGAAATGAATCTCACCTTGATTTGGCAAAATATCCTCATAAATGCTAAGGAAGGTTTTATATGTTAAACGGCGCTTTGCATGGCGTTTTTTCGGCCATGGATCGGAAAAGTTTAAGTAAACACGATTGACTTCTCCTTTGTCGAAGTAATCCCGTAAATTTACAGCATCTATATTCATCAACTTTAAGTTCGGTAATTCATTTTCAACTAATAGATCTAATGCTGTAACAATGACACTTGTAAAGACCTCAATTCCAATGAAATTGACATTAGGATGAGCTTTTGCCATTTCTGTAATAAAACGACCTTTTCCTGTTCCTACTTCAATATAAATTGGATTGTTATTTCCAAATACTTCTTGCCATTTTCCTTTATGGCTTTCCGGCTGCTGAATCACATATTGCGGAAAATCTTTTAAACGCTCTTCAGCCCATGGTTTATGTCTTACACGCATGATGACACCCCTATAATTCATAAATTTCATTCATAACATAATATAACTCAACAATTATTCGTACAAGCGGGCAGCTTCTATCCTTTTTGCTCGTATAAAACGTTCGAGAACACGTACTATAAGAGAGAAAGGCCCTATAAAACAACATGATTCATTTTGAATTTATTTAAGCTAAGCTCCTACCCTAAGAAACGAAGGTGAATATATGCCATTATCTCACGAACATCAACTTTCATTACTAACAGATATTCTCAGTAACCACAAAACTGATTGCTGCGGGTCCGTTTCTGAATGTGAACAAGTCAAAAGACTTGCCGCAGCTTTGCTCGGCAACCAACACATCGATAGTCATGTCAAAACCATATTGACTGATATTTATACCTACAGTCAAAATGGAATAAATACAAACAATTTAGAAGAACATATTACCTCACATCAAGACAGTTTAACTCAGTGGGTTGATGACATTCATCAATTCAGTTAGTTTAACTCGCTAAAATATTAGCGAGTTTTTTAATCAGCTGATCTCTTTCTTCTATTCGACTTTTCGTATCATGCCATTTAATCGACAATAGCGCTTGTGAAGTGGTATGCCATTTCATTCTCATTTCCAAACATGCATCTAACGTTTTTCCATAACGCTCTAGCCACTGCCCCCATTGTGAACGCGGCACATAAGAATACAAAAGCATACCTAAATCAATCGCTGGATCAGCAATAACAGCTTCATCCCAATCAATTAAGAATAATTCATCATTTTCTGTAATTAACCAATTGTTATGATTCACATCACAATGACAAACAACCCATTCATCACATTCAATCAATAAAAGATGGTTTTTCAGAAAAAGAATGCCTTCCTCAATAATTGACATTTGCGCTAATTCTGTAGTCAGTTCTGTAGTAATTTGTGTAAGTATACTCTCAGGTCTTAAAGGAGATTTTCCAAGCCGCTTTAGCATGCTTAGTAACGGGGCTGACTGATGAATCTTTTGCAGCATCTCCGCTACACGATTATCATTCATTTCCCGTTGAGACAATTCTCTGCCTGGAAGCCACTGCTGAGCCGTAATCACATCTCCATTCTCAAGGCGTCTTGTCCACATTAACTTGGGAACAATCCCCTCAGCTGATAACACAGCAAGAAATGGCGATGAATTACGTTTCAGGAAAAGTTTTTGATCATCTTTAACAGCAATGAACGCTTCTCCTGTAGCTCCTCCAGCAGGAGAGATTTCCCACTCCTGACCTAATAAATGTTCCAACTGGTTCACCTTCGATTTCCTCGCTTAATAGACAAGCATAAGTGCCGTTCAGCCACACAAGACTGGGCGCTAGAGCTAAACATCTGTATTCATTATTTCTACGTATATAAACATACATAATGTATGCATTAATCACCAATAAAAAATAGCTATTGAGCAATTTTACAATAGCCATAAAATAAATTTTAGTTGAAACCTTGTTTCCTCGTCAAGTAGTATACACAGATTCCCCTTAGAAAACATGCTGATTCATTAAATTACCATCATAACTTACGAAGTTTGATTATCCTCAATCTGCTCGCTATCTTCTACTTGCCATTCCATTCTTTTCGCTGATGTTGTTTGACAATACTCCAATAACGCCTGTGCACCTTTTAGTTGCTGATGCTTCAAAGGAGCAGATCCTTTACGAATTTTTTCAAACCAATCTGGAAAACTCCGCTTATCAATAATCTCTGTACCATACGGAGCAAGCGGATAATCAATGTAGCCATTACGTGAGAGAACGACCTTCTTAATCGGTAGTGTCACTTCATATAGCTGAAAAAGCTGCGATACAATGTTCTCCATTCGATTAGCTGAAATCATTGGATTTAGTACTTTTTTATTTGGATACTTATGGTGCCTGCGTAACCAGAACTTTTCACTAGAGCCGGCAAACGCAGCATCTTCTTCCGCTTCTAAAAACGTAATACACCAAGCATCGGTCGGTGAAATGACAATGATGTCCACCTCGACAGGAGCGTTCTTCAATCGAAATACCGGCTTGTACATGACAAGAAATGTATCAGGGAATCTTTGTAAAAAGAAGCGCAGTTTTTCATCTAAAAAGAAGGAAGAATCGGCAAATGATTTTTCATGAATCGTTGAGCTGCCCCACTTCATCTGAAAGCGAAGCAATTGATTCAAAAAGGTTTGCTTTAAGTCCGCTAAACTCCCTATATCAGCAGGAATATGTAAGGAGAAAATATTATCTCCTCTTTTTGGAACCTCAGTTTCTACTTTGACTTCTTCCTCCTTATTTCGGCGGAACATTCCTTTCACCCTTTTGAAAATGCCTTTTTTCTCCTCTTCGTATGCATTTTCAATCAAGTCCGCTTCATAGGACGGGCTGAATAATTGCTCTAATTCCCCGTCTTGATACGCGGCTTTTAACTTATCCCATTGTTGTTTTTTTAATCTGATAAACTGTGACGGATATCGATAAATATCCTGCTCATAGCGCGATACATAATCTTGCAATTTTATGAGCTGTGCCATCTACATTACCACCAGTCTTATTGTAATTGTATGGAACAAATCGGTTCATACGATGGCGATGCTCCGATATGTGTTTGATACAGTGTAATTGCTGAAGCTAAAAAGCGCTTTGACTCTAATCCTGTTAAAGACGAAGCTTGCTGGAGTGAAAAAGCTTCCTCCCCATTATATTTTCGCGCCAATGTAATATGCGGCTTAAACGGTTTAGGATCAAGAGAAAAGCCCGTTTCTAGACAGGCTTGATACACCTTTTTTTGAACATCAAACAACCTTTGTTCAAACTCTACGCCTGCCCATAAAATACGCGGATAATCGTCTCTCCCAAACGTTCCTATCTCATCCAGAATTAACGGAAAAGCTGCTTCCTTTTCTAATGTTCGTTTCACACGGGCTGCTGCTTCGTTTCGCATCGATTCTGAAGCATGTCCCAAAAAAGCCATCGTAATATGATAATCGGCAGGATGGAGCCATTTCTTAAATGGAAATGCCGTTTTAAGTTGTTCTATTCGACCATATAGCTCTTTTTTTAGTTCATCCGGCAACGTTAAAGCAAAGAAAAAGTGAGTATTCGCCATGCTAAATGCATCCCTTCTAAAATCTTTTATATTTTAACATACCATCAAATCTTTTATAGGTGTTTCATGTAATGAAATTAGAACTGATATAATGTTCTCATACAAAGTTCCATACTAGCTTTTACTTTATCTATCCTATTTATAGGGTTGCTAACTAAAGAAATATTTATTTAGAAATCGACCACATCGATTTAAAACAAAAAAGGCGATGT
Organism: Bacillus sp. JJ634; assembly: GCF_036962285.1. Taxonomy (NCBI): domain Bacteria; kingdom Bacillati; phylum Bacillota; class Bacilli; order Caryophanales; family Bacillaceae; genus Bacillus; species Bacillus sp. JJ634. Next base: position 48,158 of record NZ_JBALMU010000011.1, on the reverse strand, counting down.
TGATTAAACTTTTGTATTACATATGTGCTTTTCCCTTTATACCCAGAACATAAAAAAACTCCTGCCACATTTGGACAAGAGTTTCATTCCATTACGCTTTAAGCATACCACATTGTCTTTCAATTTCTTCCCGGAAATAGACTTGCAATTGTCTCGTAATTGGACCTGTTTGTCGATCGTTGATAATCTTCCCGTCAATGCTGACAATCGGAGTCACTTCCACACCTGTACTTGTGTACAGAACTTCATCTGCTGCCAGCATATCGGCTATAGAAAATGCCTCTTCTACAACTGGGATGCCATTTGCCTGACAAAGCTGCAGCATCACTTGACGAGTAATTCCATTCAAAATCAAATTGTTCGCTGGATGTGTTTTCAGCGTACCATCAACAATAATAGAAACATTGGATGAACTTCCTTCTGTTACTATTCCATCGCGGTGCAGTACTGCCTCCGCACACCCTGCTTCCACAGCTTCTTGCTTAGCCAAAATATTACCGAGTAAATTCAAGCTTTTAATATTGCAGCGTAACCAACGCACGTCATCTGTTAGTAAAGCTTTCACACCAGGCTTCACCTCTCCAGCGTATGGTATTTCCCTCGTATAAGCGACAAAAACAGGCTCCACCTCTTCAGTTGGAAAAGCATGATTTCGCGGTGACGCGCCTCTCGTTAATTGCATATACACAATCCCAAATGTCAGTCCGTCTTTCACAATCAATGCCTCTAATTTCTCCTTTAACTCATCTAGTGTAAACGGCACTTTTATACGAATAAACTTAGCACTCTCAAACAAGCGCTTTAAATGCATCTCACTCGCGAATAATCGACCATTATAAATACGAATTACTTCATACACGCCATCTCCAAATTGATAACCGCGGTCCTCCACATCAATTTTTACAGCAGAACGAGTTATTAACTCACCATTAAAAATTAAATTCCCCATATTTGTCTATTCTCCTTATCTTGCTAATTCATAAATCGCGTGCGCATAGATGGCCGCTGCCTTTAACATATCTTCAATTTCAATATACTCATCTTTTTGATGCGCAATATCTTCACTCCCAGGAAACAACGGCCCAAATGCTACCCCTGCCTTCAGCGAACGAGCATATGTGCCGCCGCCGATGGATAGCAGCTCCGCTTTTTCTCCTGTCTCTTCTTCGTATACTTTTTGTAATGTTTGAACTAAGAAACTATCTTGGTCTACATGATGAGGCATAGAGTTTGAAAAAGATTCAACACGCCATTGAAACTTCAATAGTTTTGCTGTTAATGTCTCTTTTCCTTTTCCCCAATCAAATGTAACAGGATAACGCATCGTAAAACCAATGCTGCTGTCTTTACCTTTTGAATAAATAAATTTACCAGCATTAATCGTTAAATCACCAGTGATTTCATCATGGTATGCTATACCTAGTGTATCGCCACGCGAATCTTCAAACAGATAATCGCGAATGAAGGTAAAATAAGTTTTCGCGTGTTCATCTACCTCTAAATCTGCTAAAAAGGAAGCTAGAAACAGCCCTGCATTCACACCATTTTTAGGCTCCATTCCATGAGCAGCCACACCTTCAAGTTCAAATGTGATCTGGTTTTGCTTAATCTCACTCTTCCCTGTTAATGAATGCTTATGTAAAAATAATTCGTAATCCTGTTTCAGTTCGGTCGTTTGCACCGTCTCAACTGTTGCAATCGCATAATCCGGCACCATATTCATGCGTCTACCTGATGAAAATTCAATCACGTTGACCGCTGCTTTTTCTACATGCATCGCTGGAGGCTGTACGATTGCAAAATCCCATATGCCTTTTTCGGCATAGATGATGGGAAAGTCCGCATCCGGTGCAAAGCCAAGTGTCGGCATTTCTTCTACTTCAAAATAGCGGTCCACACAGCGCCAATCAGATTCTTCATCCGTTCCAATAATCATCCGAACCCGTTTATTTAATGGTAAATCTAGCTCTTTAATTACTTTCATCGCATAATAAGCAGCCATCGTCGGTCCTTTATCATCAATAGCACCGCGAGCATATATTTTACCCTCTCTAATTTCCGCTCCATATGGATCAGAGCTCCAGCCATCTCCCTCTGGTACAACATCAACGTGGCATAAAATCCCTAACAATGCTTCACCTTGTCCCATTTCAATATGACCAGCAACATGGTCTACTTCTTTCACTATAAAACCATCTTTTGCTCCTAAATCAAGCATATAATCAAGAGCTGCTTTGACCCCTGTACCCAATGGAGCCGTTTCAGTTGCATCATTCTCATCTAATACACTTTTAATTTGTAATAATCGTTGAGTATCTGTTAATAAATCTTGCTTACGTATTTCTATTTCGTTTTGCCAATTAATCTTATCCAAAAGTCGACACTCCTCACTTCGATTTCGCTTTTATTTTAGCATAATGCTTCTGTCTCGACTCACTATTCCCTTTTTTAAGAATTATTAAAACAAAAACAATACCGCCCTCTTTTAAACAAGAGCAGTATTGTTAAGCTAACACACCTATAAAATAACCAAAACCTATAAAAAAAGAACACCAACTAAACGCACCAACACAAGCAAAAAGGAGGTATTTACGTTGATTCATGCCACTCATCCCAGAAAAATAGCTTGCAAGATGACGTATCCCTGGAATAAAATAAGCAATCAATAATGTCCACGGACCATAGCGAAGAAACCAACGTTCCGTCCGCTTTAATCGTGCCGGTGTTAATCGAAGCCATTTTCCATACTTGTCTAAAAACGGCCTTCCAATTTTCCGTCCAATATAATAGCTAACGAGCATCCCTGTCATAGAGCCAAGAAAACTAACGAGGAGTGCTCCTTGACAATTCAATACTGAAATAGAGGATAAGTAACCGACAAATGTCATCATCACCTCATCCGGTATCGGTAGTCCAATAATACCAATTGCCAGTAATCCATAAATTGCAAAATACCCATGTTGAGAGATTAATTGCTGTACTACATCCATCATTTGCCCTCATTCCGTTACAAGACGTGCTTCAATACCATTCTACCTTAAAACCCATTATGAAAAATAGGTAATAATTAGATTTTATATGCAGCAGGACAAAAGAAACATATTTAAAAGGCTATATGGTACTCAGTTTGAACCAAAAAAAGACACCTCAATCAAATGAAGTGTCTCTAACATTATTTCACAAATTTAATTTCATCCACTGGCCAGTACACAAAATTTGCTTTACCAACAATTTCGTCAACTGAGACTGTACCAATTTCACGGCTATCTAAGCTATTACGGCGATTGTCTCCCATTAAAAATAGTTTACCTTCAGGTACCGTTGTACCACCAGTAATCTCTTCAAGAGTAAAATTTTCTGTTAATAGCTCGCCGCCCAATTCTGCCTTATATTCGTCTAAATATGGTTCCTTATAAGCTTTACCGTTAATATACAATGTATCTTCTTTATATTCGATGTGATCTCCCGGCAGACCGATTACACGCTTAATATAATCACGCTCTTCCGTTGCATGGAACACGACGACATCGAACCGATTGATATTTTCAATATCGGTACCAAACTTATTCAAAATAATTCGTTCACGATCTAATAAAGTTGGCATCATCGATTCACCGTCTACAACAATTGGTGCAAAAATATATGTACGAATAACAAAAGCCAAAATAATAGCAATGGCAATTGCTTTAACCCACGAAAATAATTCTTTAGCTTTTCCCAATCTATGTCCCTCTTTCTTCTAAAAAATTCTTTTAGTCATTATATCATACTCCAATCGATTTCACGCCACTATGAATACTCCCAAAAATCCCTTTTATTAAAGAAAATGGTCGTAAGCAATCTCGCTATCTACTCACGACCAGTAATCAATAGGATGATATATGATCGGCTGCAATTAACAGAAGAATCATTAGGACATGTAAAAAAGCTACAACTCCATATACAGAGACTTTAAATTCAGGTATATAAAGCGCTAACGGGAGTAAAATCCATGTTGCCACTCCAAGTGCCCTAATTACGGTTCCAATTCTCTTCGCTAATAACTGTTCATTTCGAGGATGATAAAACTCGCCATATCCTGCAATAAACGAGACTTGTTGCTTTTTCCACACATACGTCCCTGTTCCGAATAAAAATAGGCCAACTATGAAGATAAATAATAACTTAAGAGCCATTACCTTCACATCCTTTTTCTTCCATTATAACTAATAGACGAAAAAAAAACGAATTTCCACTAGAGGAATTCGTTTTTTCGTTATACTATTCAATATTACATGAACCATCCGAGCAAGCATTTGCATCAGTCGATTCGTTCACCATTTGAAGCGGCTGTTCCTCGGTCCACACTTTTTGCAATGTATCCAAAAAGACCTCTGTTGGCTGTGCTCCAGAAATACCATATTTCCGATTAATCACAAAGAATGGTACACCTCGCACCCCTAATAAACTTCCTTCTTGCTCATCCGTTCTCACTTCAGCTGTAAATTGATTGCCAGCTAACATCTCTGCTACTTCCGCTTGATCTAACCCAACTTCCGCCGCAAGTGCTGCCAATGTTTGATGATCACCTATATGCTTGCCTTCTGTAAAATAAGCTAAGAACAAACGCTCATTCACTTCTTTTTCCTTACCTTTTGTCGCAGCAAAATGCATGAAACGATGTGCATCAAACGTGTTCGTCAAAATCGTTCGCTCTAAATGATACTCTAATCCTTCTGCTTTCGCTTGTGCGGTTAAATTGTCATTGGAGGCCTTTACTTGCTGAGCAGTCATATTATATTTTTTCATTAACATCTCATCTTGACTCATTTTCACGTCACGCTCAGCTTGTGGATCTAATTCGAAACTTTTGAAAACAACTTCTACTTGATCTCGATGAGGAAACTGCGTTAACGCCTTTTCAAATCGACGTTTTCCAATATAACAAAATGGACATTGATAATCCGACCATACTTCTACTTTCATGAGGAGCCCCCTTCATTTAATCTGATACTTTAAAAAGCACATTTTATTCAAAAGAAAATGCAATTAGCTTACACTAACTGCAATCATTCTAAGCGCATTATATCGATTCCAATCTTGGAAAGCAATTGATTGGCTTTAATTAAAACATTCTTGCTCACTATAACTAAAATCAATATTTTCCATAAACTGCTCTAACGTATATTTCTTTAATTTATTAATCATTTCGAATTCCGCTTCATTTAATAATTCTTCTAAAGCATGATCCAACTGCTTGCCAATTTCTCCACATTCAGGTGTATCAGAACAAATCAAACATTCCGGTCTAACGGCCTCATATACATCTCCCAATGTCAATTCATCGGATGGAACCTTCAAACTATAACCGCCATCTCTTCCTTCCTTCGTATCAACGATTCCGGCAGCAGCAAGCTGAGCCAGCACCCGGCGCAAAAACGTGGCATGTGAATTCACTTGTAAAGCAATCTTGGCACTCGTCAATATCCTTCCGCTTTGTGCAAGCCAAACAAGTGAATGAATAGCAATCGCAAAACGAGGCGGTCCAATTTGCTGATTTCGATTTCCAGACATCCCTCTTCCCCCTTATTCCTCAACCTTCCCTTCTTACCATTATACTATTTTCATTTTTTCTGAACAAACGTCTCAGCCTTATCACTTCATTCCCATTCATAGCATCTATAACGGTCTGCCCTGTCATATCGTTTAGCATCTGACCACTCCCATGGCTAAAGCCACGGGGTTCTTTCTCACAAACACCCCACTTACCACCTTCCATAAGAAGAGGCAGAGGCAGGACTTGGGTGAGCAACACTTGAGAGAAAAACAGTCTTTCAAGTGGGCAAGGTCTGTGCCGACTACGCCGTTCGACCGGCGATACTTTTTCCTGTTGGGGGCTTGTCCTTAAGAGAGGAATCTCCTTGTTTTTTGGACAAAAAACGTTGATACCAAACAGGCTGTTTAAACACCACAGAAACAAGTGGTCGGACGGCCATGTGATGTTGTTTACGTGCAATATTTTGAGCACCGTTTACATCACGATGGATTTCTGTTTTGTGAACAGAACAAATAAACGTTCTTCCCTTTGCCCGATGTCTACCTCCGCAAAACGGACAGTCTTGAGACGTATAGCTTTCTTCCGTTTCTGTCACATGGATGCCTTTTAGTTTCGCTTTATAGGTGAGCTTTTGTTTGATTTTCCCTTGATTCCACAGGGACAGTTGTTGTCTTCTCACTTTGTTCTGTTTTCGTTTCTTTTGTTCGTTCTTCTTAGTCCCTTTTTCAATACCTGACACGTTTCCGATGACCAAATGCGTCACTTTTTCCGCTTCCAAAAAGACGACAATCTCTTTGGTCGTTTTATGTTCCAAGGCTTCGAGTTGATTTTTACTTGTTTGGCGTAGGCGATTTCTGGCGTCTTTGTACTTTTTCCGTTGACGGGATCCTTTGTTACAACGGGACATTTTCTTGCTTAAGTCCGCTAAAGCCTTGGCACGGAATTGAGAGATACTGCGCATTGCACGTCCTGACATGATAAGGGCACGATTTTCAGTGGCCACCGCGACCGCATGAATTTCTCCTAAATCTCCACCTGCCACTTTCTTCTCATACGTAGACAGATCTTGTTCAGGAACTTGAACCGCATAACAAAACCAATACGCTCCCTTCCGCCAGACAATTTCCGCATAGTTACATGCGTCTAAGTGTTCTTCTGATCGATTGGGGATGACGACCGATGTATGTTGCTTCGGAAACTTTTCGTTCCAGTTTTTCTTTTTCTTCTTCGTTAAAAGGTCAGAGAGGGAGAATCCATGGTCTACTTTTTTAATCGTGATGGTGTCTGTTGAAATTTCCATAGAAGCTTTTTTTAAGGGGATACAATAATAATATTTTCTTCGCCACGGATATTTGGCTTTTTTATCCGTTTTTCTCAGCTGTCGAATCGTTTCACGGTTCGCCGCATACTTATCTGCAATGGCTTGAACCGTTTGCGAATGAAGGTTGTAGGTTTGTTTTCGAATCGCTTGAATCTCGGTTTTACTTACCCACTTTTGACAAGCAAAATAATAGGAAGTAGCTTCCCGCACGATATCATTCCAAACGGAGGCCGCTTCTCGTTGCATCGTTCTTAATTCTTTGTATATGTTTCGATCATAAGGAATTTGAAAGGAATGAGTGACAAACAAATCGTTTTGCCTCCTTTCTCTTTTACTTACACTCATTATAGCGGAACATTTGTTCTTAACACAAGAGTATATCCTATAAAAAATCGAACCTCTGACGTGTCATAAAACACGCCCGGTTCGACCTCACTCCCATCTCATCCCTAAAGGGGGTGTGACTCACACCGTAATGGGCTTTCTCGTTCGGAAAATCGGTAAAAAACATATAATCATGCAATATTTTAGTGATTAAGGATATTATATATAATAAGTGGAAACATTTTTCACTAGCTTTTTTTTAAAAAAGTGTATTAAATAAAGGTGAAACAGCATATACTTTTACCAAATAAATGACTAAATATCCAATATTTCGATAATTTCGAACTTTCAAGTAGAAATTATCCAAATATAGAGGTAATATTAAATAAAGGACATCTTATTGTTTCTGGAAGTTTCCGAGGAGTTGTAGGGTGGGTCCCAGCAAGATACATAGAGACAGCCCGAAGCTGTCCGACATATCGGTTGTTTTCATTTGTTCAACAAAACCAATGAAAAATAATTAAGGAGTGATTGTTTGAAACCTTCAACAAATCGCATGTTAACCCGTATTAAATCCGTTTATATGTTTATCAATGACAACGGTACGGTATCTACTCAAGAGATTGTAGAAGAATTTGGTATCACTCCTCGAACAGTACAGCGCGATTTAAATGTCTTAGCTTACAATGACCTGGTTAAAAGCCCAAGCCGTGGCTTCTGGACAACAACTAACAAGAAGGTAAAGATGTCATCTTAAACAAAAATCGATCCACCCGAAAATCGATGTGTATTATATGGAATGAGGCCGACATATTGTCCGCCTCATTTTTTTGCTATTGACCTCTCTTCAAGCTCTCTAGTTCCTCATCCGTCAATTCCCGATACTCTCCAAGTTCAAGCTCCTCATCTAACTGTAAGCTTCCCATTGACAAGCGTTTTAAATAAATCACTCGCTTATCGACAGCTTCAAACATCCGCTTCACTTGATGAAACTTCCCTTCCGTAATCGTCAGCTCAATGTCAGATGTTGGTCCTGATTTTAAAATAACGAGCTCACCTGGCTTCGTTAAATAGCCATCATCCAGGGTCACACCTGCTCGAAACGCTTCAATATCCCGCTCCGTCACTTCTCCTTCAATTACTGCAAAATACGTCTTCGGTACATGCTTTTTCGGAGATAATAATTGGTGGGCCAACTGACCATCGTTTGTAATCAGCAATAACCCTTCTGTATCTTTATCCAAACGTCCAACTGGAAACGGCTCATAGATGGAATCCTCAAGCCCCAATAAATCAATAACCGTTTCTTGATAATGGTCTTCTGTTGCCGATAATACACCGGGCGGCTTATTCATCATTAAGTACACAAATTCCTTATACTCTATCTGCTCTCCGTGAACGGTTACAATATCTTCCTCCGGCTTCACATGCAGCTTTGCATCCTTAACGATGGCTTCATTTACTTTCACTGCTCCAGATTTCAGCAATCCCTTTACTTCTTTTCTACTTCCGTATCCAATATTCGCTAGTAATTTGTCAATTCTCATATAATCTCCTTTTTCGATTCCATAAAGTGAAACTCCCATCAGCGGGGGCTTACTGCCCGTTAAGTGTGGGGGAAATTTCATACTAATATTCTCCGTCTAATAGGTTGGTATCTACCTGTCAGTTTATACTTTCCATCTGGTAATTTATGTACTTTACCTGTAAAAAAATCAGAAAAAGCGGAGGAAGCTCCTCCACCTTCTATAATTTTAATCGTTTTTGTAAACGCTCGATTCGACTGCCAAATAATCGGTGAGCCAGCTTACTTTTTAAAGCAACGGCTGCGTAAAAAAGACCGCCAAAGCCAACACAAATCGCAACTATGACAATCGCCTGCCATCTGATTTCTACATCAAGGAACAACTGCAAGCCACTTTCTACAATCCAAACAATTAAAGCCATGCCAGTTGTGAAAGCAATAATAAGCAGTGTTCTACGTATAAGAAGATTATAGCGATAGCCTGTAAAATAAGAAATGAAAGCTAAATTTAACACAACAGCTGCTAGGAACCCAAGAGTTGTAGCATAAATTGACCCCTTCGTTTCAAACCATTGAATCAATGGAATGTTCAAACTTAGCTTAATCAAAAAGCCAACAAGCAAACTCAGTACGGTAAACTTTTGTTCATTAATTCCTTGTAAAATAGCGGCTGTTACCGAAAATAAGGCAAATAAAATAGCTGTTGGCGCATACGCTTGAAGCACCTCTGTACCTAATGGATTATGACTATAAAAGGCTGAATAAACCGGATCCGCCAACACAGACATCCCCACAACAGCTGGAATCGTTAAAAATAGTAAAATCTGAAATGATTGATCGAGTTGATATTTAAACAAATCATGATTTTGACTGATATAAGCCTTTGTTACCGATGGTACAAGCGCCATGGAAAAACCCGTTGCAAGTGTCATTGGAATGATGACAAGCTTTTGAGCATACACATTCAAAATCCCTAATGCATCTTCAGAGATATTATCTAAACCAATAGAAACCATAGCTCGGTTAAATGTCAAAGCATCTACTTGTTGAAATAAAGGCATAGCAATCCCTACAAACACAAACGGAATCGACGATAATAAAATCTCCTTATAAATTTGTACAAGTGAAATATGAACCGTTCCTTTATCTTGCGAAAGTAACTGATCTAATTTCGGCTTTCTTTTTTTCCAGTGCCACAAAAGCACAGCCAGACCACCAACAGCCCCAACTGTTGCTGCAAATGTCGCGATACTAATAGCTGTCACCAATTCGCCGTCCATAAGCTTTAAAACAACATATACACCCGCTAAAAGGAAAACAATCCGAACAATCTGCTCTACTACCATGGAAACGGCAGAAGGTTCCATCTCTTCATGCCCTTGCAAGAACCCGCGGATAATACTCATAAACGGAACGATAATAAGTGCAAAACTAATGGCACGAATGACGGCCGTTGTATCTTCAACCGGCAACGGATTCTCCCCAACCGTAACAAATCCCGCATAGAACGGAGCCATTGAATATAATGTCAAGAATGAAAGAAAACCAGTTATCATCATTAAAAGTAAACTGGATTTAAATAGCTTTCGACCTACAGCATATTCTTCTAACGCATTATATTTAGAAATAAACTTCGAAACAGCAAGGGGCATCCCCGCTGTCGCAAAACTAAGAAAAATGGAATACGGAACATATCCATATTGGTACAATGTAGCCCCTTTGTTGCCAACCATCGCTTCAAACGGGATTAAATAAAACAATCCCAAAACTTTTGATAAAATTGAACCAAGCGTTAATATAAAAGCTCCTTTTAAGAACTTAGACGACATATAATCCCATCCTGCCTATATCAGTTACATTGAGAAACTCATCGATATTCTAACAAAGCTAAACATTTCTCTATACTTGCCGATATAAAGAGTTTGTCTCAAAACAAAAACTACTCTTCAGTTTACCTTTTTCTAACACAATACTCAATCTAATTTACTCGTTATTTTCTACATTTACAAAAATGCTTTATAATAGGAAGAATGAAAATGAAGAAGTGGTGATAACTATTGAAATATGACGTAATTGTAATTGGCGGCGGCCCTTCCGGATTAATGGCAGCCATTGCCGCTGGTGAAAAAGGAGCTCGTGTACTTTTAGTCGATAAAGGCGAAAAGCTTGGCCGCAAGCTTGCCATCTCTGGTGGTGGGCGTTGCAACGTTACCAACCGTTTATCGATTGATGAAATTATTCAGCATATTCCCGGCAATGGACGCTTTCTATACAGCGCCTTCTCGGAATTTAACAATGAAGACATTATTCAATTTTTTGAAAAGCTAGGTGTACAACTGAAAGAAGAAGATCATGGGCGCATGTTCCCAGTAAACGATAAAGCACAAAGCGTTGTCGATGCACTGTTAACTCGCCTGAATCAACTTAACGTCACTATCTATAAAAATGCCCCTGTTGCCGATGTCCTTTATGACGAGGGTCATACAGCAGGGATACAGCTAAAAGATGGACAAACATTCGAGGCGAATGCTCTTGTCATTGCTGTCGGAGGTAAATCTGTGCCGCATACAGGGTCTACGGGCGACGGTTACGCTTGGGCTAAAAAAGCGGGACATACCATTACTGAGTTATTCCCTACAGAGGTTCCCGTCTTAAGCAATGAGCCGTTCATCAAGGCTAAAACGCTGCAAGGTCTCTCGTTACGAGATATATCCCTTAGTGTGCTTAATCCGAAAGGAAAACCATTAATCACGCACCGTATGGATATGATTTTCACCCACTTTGGCATCTCCGGTCCAGCCGTGCTGCGCTGCAGTCAATTTGTTGTCAAAGCGATGAAAAAATGGAATCTGCATGAAGTGACAATGCAGTTGGATGTTCTTCCCGACCAAAATAAAGAAGAAGTATTTCAAATGCTCATGAAAGAAATTAAAGCTGAGCCGAAGAAAGCAATTAAAAATACGTTAAAAGGTCTTGTACCTGAACGTTACTTACATTTCTTATTAGAACGCAGCGGCATCGATCTTCAAGAGCAAGGAGCTATGCTCTCTCACGAAAAAATCCGCCGTTTAGCGGAATTATGTAAAGACTTTCGCTTTACTGTCAATGGGACACAACCGCTCGAAAAAGCTTTCGTTACAGGTGGTGGTGTATCTGTTAAAGAAATTCATCCGAAAGAAATGGCCTCCAAATTGATGGATGGACTTTACTTCTGCGGTGAAATCTTAGACATACATGGCTACACAGGCGGCTACAATATTACATCCGCACTCGTTACAGGCAGACTCGCTGGGATGAACGCAGCTGCTTTCTCTAAAAACAGGTAAGAAGCAGGTGTCTCTGCCTATTTTTTATTTGATGTGAATATATTCTTCTCAAATGATGATATTAACAGAGAACGAACCTTATTTGAGGAGGAAGCAATCATGGTAAACTCAGAGGATTTTGTAGAAAGAATTCAAGCGCAACAACAAAAACAAGAAAAAAACAAACAACACCAAGGCAACGGAAATCCCGGCAAGAAAAAGCCTAATAAAACCCATAAATAACAAAAATTCTCAAAAGGCTGTTCAATCGAACAGCCTTTTATATGTCCAAAGATACATCCCTACTAACGGAAGTTTTATTTGATTGCCACCCAAATTTCATTATAAGAATTTGCACGATAGAGATCAGAATCCATATATGCTTCAAATGGTGGAATATTAGCAGGTTCATACCCGTTAGAGAGAAACCATTCTGAATCAATTTGTTTCCACGTATTAGTCATAGCGGTTGGAATGGGGCCTCGCACTTCAAAAACGACCCATTTGGATGCAGGTAATTCAAAACTCAATAATTCAGTTGACACTTCACCACTGTGTTCTGCAGCAATCCAGTAGTCAATCTTATTTTTCTCTTCATTAAAATTTTCCGTAATACCCAATAAACCTTTAATTTGTCCATTGTTTAATTGAGACAATTGAGAAACCGTTCCATTTTCATGAGCTTCACTCCAGAACTGAATCGCAATCAATACAAGGATGGTATCGATACTTCACAAGATCTATTTTATCATTTTGAATTTGAACGCCCTCCTGTTCAAGCTTCATTTTTTGAACAAAGCTTAACTCCTCATTTTTAATGCTTATTTCCCCTTTCGCATTAATGACACGATGCCAAGGAAGCTCATATTTGTGACTGCTCGAATGTAAAATTCGCACAACTTGTCTAGCTCCTCTGGGACTTCCGGCCAGCTTAGCAATTTGCCCATAGGTCATAACGTTTCCAGGTGGAATTTGTTGAATAACTTGAATAACTCGCTCTGTAAACTTTTCCATATTTTCCACTCCTCAATATGCAGCTAGGATAAGATGTTGTATAGAAAATACAACAAAGCGGAACAAACCAACGTATCGATTGGTGCTTATTGGTTCACAATCGAATGCCCCATTTTTGTTGATGATACTTTAGTTTTTTTAAGCAGACAACATAAAGAGCTGCCTCCGCACTGAGACAGCTCCATCATTTTTTCTTATAAACAATCATTGCACTAAAGCAGTAGATTTGTTCATCTTCCTCTTCAGCATTCATAGCCACATTATATTTAATATCGACAATTTGACTGTCCCGAATGTTAACGAGAAAAGCGTTCATTTCTTCTTCTAAATCCTTTTCATGCTCCGTATCAAACAACTTCACTTGAATCATCGGCGTCTTCCCTGCCTTTGTTTTTTAAAACAGGGTTCCCCATTTCAGGACATATTATACCTTATTATTTAAAAACGACTTCTCCTGTCCATTCAAGCATACCGCCAGTCATATTCACAACTTTAAAGCCTTGTTCCTGTAGGTAATGACAAACATTTTCGCTGCGGCGTCCTGAACGACAAACGAAGATATATTCTTTTTCTTTATCGAATTGATCGAGATTCGCTGGAATTTCATTCATCGGAATATGTTTTGCTTCGCCAATCATCCCCATTTGTACTTCTTCATCTTCACGTACATCAACGATTTCTAGTTGTTCTCCTGCTTCAAGCTTAGCTTCTAATTCTGCTGGAGTAATACTTTTAATTTCTGACATCCTAGCACCTCATTCATAAGTTTTCTCTATTTCATTATAACTATTGAATATAGTAAGGTAAAATTTCACCTCTGAAATTATTTTTTCTCATACAAGAGCATATACTCCTACTAGAAAAGGAGGGGTCATATTATGGGGATTCGGTTTCTTAAGATTTCCGTTGTGTATTTCATCATCGGTGTTGGTCTAGGTATGTTTATGTCGATTACACATCATTTTGAGTATGCGCCATCCCATGCACATATCAATCTTTTAGGCTGGGCTTCCTTTGCACTTGCAGGCCTTATTTATCACCTCTTCCCAGCTCTAGCCGAAAAGCTTCTCGGTAAGCTTCATTTTTGGCTTGCTAATATCGGATTGCCAATCATGATGATTAGCCTTATGGTGCTCGAATCTGGAAACGCTTCCGTTCAACCCCTCGTAGCTATTGGAGCTAGTATCATGAGTCTCGGTATTCTTTGTTTTGTTCTTAATGTACTTATCAATCTTCGTAATACTAGCAAATAATCATCCACCTTCTAATACCACCTTTTCAAGCCTCAAAAAATTGGGGCTTTTTTTACTTTTCCCTTTCTCCATTCTTAAGCAAAAATCCAGTTAGGAAACTGTTCTCAGAATTCGAATAAGTATAAAGAATATTTCAAAAACTTTTTTACAAACTTATGGACTTATACTATAATTAAGTTTATTTGAGCAGAATATCAAGATAATTTCTAATGATTATAAATAGTTAGAGAAGAGGGTTATCCATGATTAATAACAGAATATCTCCTAGAACACAGAGTATAGTTTTCATTGGTTTTATGGGGGTAGGTAAAACTACGATTGGACAGTTAGTAGCCAAGAAACTATATAGAGATTTTATTGATATAGATCAGGAAATTGAGAAAGAATATAATATGCCTACGACAGAAATATTTAAGAAAATCGGGGAAAAAGCTTTCCGTGAAAAAGAAAAAAGTTTAATTGAACACTTTAGCCAACAACCATTGAAAATTATTTCAGTTGGAGGAGGAGCTTTTTTACAAGAAGAAATCCGAGAGATTTGCCTGAATAACTGCATCGTGTTCTTCTTAGATTTATCGTGGGAATATTGGAAGGACAGAATCGGCTTAATTATCGATAGCAGACCAGTATTACAAGGACGCACTCTTGAGGAAATTGAAGAACTTTTTAATAATAGGCAGGAGATATACTCCTACCATCATTCAAAAGTTAAAACGGACGGCCTTGATGTTGAAGAAGTTGCAGATTATATAGTCGAATCATTGAAAGTCACTTGGGACATTCGCGAATAATGAAAAAAAGATGGCTAGAATATAGCGTAAAGGAGCATCTCCTCACCTATAAACTAGTCATCTTTTCTATTCCTCTTAAAAGCTTTGTTAATAAGCCCAAAATCGTTTGTTCACCATATGATTTAACATAGCCAAAAAGTTATATAACAAAAGCCTGCTTCCTAAGTTTATCACGTCAATTGCTTATTGAACCTTCACAGATTGGCAAAATCGTCGAACACTTAATTTCTCTTAATGCTAAGCTCGTTTGAATTCGAGTAATGCCTAGTTTATTTAACTTTCTAATAAAAAGTTCAAGCTCCTTTCTCTCTTTAATAATCACTTTTAATAAATAATCATACTCCCCTGTTAAACAGTGACATTCTAATACTTCAGGCATCGTTTTCAACGCTTTTTCTACTACTTCTATTTGCTCCTCTTGATGGATGTTTGTACTCATAAAAACAAAACATAATAAATCAAATCCCAATTTCTCTTGATTTAAAATGGCCACCTGTTGATTAATAAATCCTTCCTGTTCTAGGCGCTTGATTCTCGCATGAGTTGCAGGCGGAGACAAATTGACACGTTTAGCCATCTCTATATTGCTGATTTGCGCTTGTTTTTGTAAAATATCTAAAATTTGAAGATCTATTTTATCTAATACCTTGCTCACGATGGATTCCACGTCTTCTCCCCCTTACAATTGTTCCAAAAATAATCTCATTCCTGCATAGAAAAGTGAATTTTATTCGGTAAAGAACTTATATACTTTTTAAAATTTCAAATTTATATCATAAAACAAATTAAATCACTACATATATAACGAAAGTGTTAAAATTATTCACATCAATACTATACGCCATTGTGCACAATGACTTCAATAGCTTTTACAGTCTTTTGAAATAGGAATGGAGCTAACTAACATGCGATATGTTTACTTCTCATTATTACTATTAACTAGTTCATTATGGGCAGGTAATTTTATTATCAGCAAGTCTCTTGTTGAACACGCCTCCTCGATGACCTTAACAAGCTTGCGCTGGATAATTGCCGTCATCGTCCTATTACCAATTGTATGGTGGAAAGAAAGAAAGATCCTTCCTTCACGAGATGCCCTTTTCCCTTTATTTTTAATGGGTATTACCGGGGTTACATTATTTAATCTGTTACAATTTGCTGCATTAGAGCATACTTCGGCGACAAATGCAGGCCTAATTTCAACATTCAATATGATTTCAATCGCCCTATTCTCTTTTATTTTTTTAAAGGAAAAAATGAATAGACGGCAAATACTTTCAATTATTTTTTCATTTCTTGGAGTGATTCTTGTTCTTTCTAAAGGAAACATAGACCTATTTCTCTCACTCCAATTTAATTTGGGAGACGGTTATATGTTCGCTGCAGTAGCAATTTGGGGAATTTATTCTGTTTGTAGCAAGTGGGCGCTATCAAAGACTTCGGCAATGATGGCTACTCTCTATTCAGGCATATTCGGACTTCTTGTTCTGCTTCCCTTCAATCTTTCAAGCTTTGCGGTATCCAATATCAATGCTTCATTCATTCAATCGATGCTTTATACAGGTGTCATTTCTACAGTCGTCTGCACCGTACTTTGGAATCTTGGGGTAAAACATGTAGGAGCCACCGTTTCAGGACTTTTCTTAAACTTCAACCCAATCTTCACTGCTATTTTTGCTTTTCTATTTTTAGGCGAACAAATGACAAGCATCCAAGTAATCGGCAGCAGTATTGTCATTGCAGGATGCTATGCATTTTCACATTTTAAAACAAAGAATATTCCAAATAAAACTGACGTCCGTCATAGTTTGCAAAACTAGAAAAACACCGTTTGAACGGTGTTTTTCTTAATAAAAAATTACTTATTTATTCTAGGCTTTGCTGGGTTACAATTTGGCGCATTTTTCTCCGTAGCCTGAGCCAACTTCGTTAAATAATAGCATTCTTCCCTAAACATATGATCAGCCATAAGAGGAGCAAAAATGCCAAGCGCTTGTTCGCTAAGCTCCAATTCTTCAATTTCTTGTAGAAAGCTCATAAACAGCTGCATTTCAAGAGTCACACTTTCATTAAACCTAGTTAAAGCAGGAAATGTTGATAAATTCGTTCGTAAGTATCCCGTCATTTCAACAGCTTTTAAATAGAAAGCTTCAAAATCCTTTGTAAAACGATTGCTCTTCTCTTTAATTTTCTTTTCTATCCAGTCCATATTATCTGATATAGCTCTCGCATGACCGGCTGCATCTAACGTCCAAAGTAAATGATGATGAAGCACATGAGCAATCGGAGGAATCTTTCCTAATTTTAAATAGCCTAGTAGACGAAGATATTCTTCTAATTCATTCACCATATGATTAATAAAGGTAGGTCCTAAATGAATCGTAACTTTTCCTAGTAAGAGCTTTTCAATTAACGTTAATTTAACCATTCGAAATCTCAGCGCTTCTTCCTCTGCTTTTTTACTTAATTGAACCATATTCATCGTTCCGACACTTTCCAGCAGGCGGTCAAATGTATGAATAAAATAGTTAGCTCGATCAATTTCTTCTTTTTCTTTCGGCGCCAGAGAATCATGAATAAAACGAGCATGATCACCTAAAATTTGAAGCCAAAACCCATGTTCAAACTTTGCAGATTGTTCATATTCAGAAGCCACATCATCTCTCCTTCCACTCTTACTCATATATGATATCTAACAAATGCACTCTTTATGACTAGATTGATTGCCTCTCTTCTAAAACGAAAAAACAGCCTCCCGTTAAGGTTAGCTGCTTCCCTTCTACTTCTCCTCATCCTTCTCTGTAAAGCTAAATTCTCCATTTCCTTTCCGTAGAATAAAATCACTCTCTCGTTCATAAAGAAAAAGCATTTTCTTCGTGGAACGATGTGTAAGCGTCATTTGAAGGCGCGACGCTTGCCCCATTTTGATATCAATCTGGCTAATATTCATCGGAACGATTAGACAATGTCCATAATTTGTATAAACAATCGTTTCTTTTCCTAGTCTTTCAAGACGACTAATATGCGCGTTCGCAAGCCACACGCTATCTTTTCTGCGAAATGAGCCACACGGAAAGAAAACAAATCCTTCCTTCGTATCAATTGCAACGGGAACTGAATGTTTCTCACCAAGGATTGTTCTCGCTCCTAAAATAGCTCCTTCTCGACAAGAACCGTAATACTTCAAAGTCCGATCAATAATTTCATTTGGTGTCATCGCAACGAAAAACATCCGCTCTCCTTCAATCACTCTCGTAAACTCGTTACCAAACTCATCATATTCTGACGATAGACTAACGGTTTCCTTATTTATCATATACACTTTTCGTTTATCCATATAACTCTCCTCCTATTTTCAATTTGTGATAAAAGGAGTTACTAGCTATTAAGCAGGATAGACTCCTAAACGAATCGCTCTTTCGTGTGGAAATCGCCCCTTCCACCTACTTGAAGTATACAACTAGTATACTAGCTTTTCGATATTTTTGTATGAGAGAAAAGTTAACCTCGTCTTGTCGGGGCCCTGCAGATCTTCCTGCTGTTGAATAATTGATTCACAAAAAAATAGAGCTGACCCACATAGTCAGCCCGTATCTATTTATCTTTTATAAAAAACAACTGTCTTAGCAACAAAGTCATGCAGTGATTGTTTCTTTTCTGTAAAGGCTGCGATAATGTAGCCAATGTATAAAATACTTGACAAAATGGTTGCAAAATAACGACCAAGTGCACGTAAAAAAGAAATTCGCTGACCGTTTAAGTCAGTGACTTTAATGCCGACAATTATTTTCCCAAGTGTTCCCTGCCATTTTGAAGCATGCATACCAGCATAATATAGAACACCTATGACTAACGATAATACCATAATAATGAGTTGAGTGACTATAATAGCTGCATCCACTCCAGCCATAGACTCCTCATAATAATAATCACCACTATAAGAACTATCGAAACTCGAACTTTCTAATGTAGAAAAAACAGAAAAAATACCTAAAATAAATGCGATAATCGTAATTGGAATCCCTATAATAATTCCATCAATCATAGAGGCTACTAAGCGAATCCAAAATCCTGCATATTTTGTATGACCTATTTCGTTCAACCTCGTGCCACAGTTCTGGCAAAAGTCACCACTCATTGCTTCATGCCCGCATTGCTGACAATACATACCTTGTTATTCCTCCTTCATTATGCTCATACAAAGAGCACCCCTCTCATCCATATGCTTCAAACTCCTTAAATAGTAGTGTAATATATTTCGACAAAATATAACAGGTGCCGAAAGCCAGGTTTTGCTCTTCAATTCTACTTATGTACTTTTTTATTCTGATCAGATGAAAATGAGCCCCCAATCGTTTTATCAACAATATGGTTTAACACAGCCACTCAGTAAAGCTAAAGCCCCCTTCATCCAAAAGGGGGCTTTAGCTTTTTAGTTTGTAATATTAGTCGCTAATGCACAGAGTGGGTTAGCGTTGTTAGAAACTTGCTCAACATCCCAACGCAGCCCGCGAATCATTTTGCAGCTAGTTTATATGACATTGTAAACTTTCTAACGATTAGACTCACTGTAATTGTGACAAAAAGGTTAATCACTAAAGCAATAATACCAACATTCAAATCTTTTGCTGCCTGAGGTAAAGACGGAAACAAAGTACCAATTGTCGATTCACTAATAGTAATATACGCTACAGTAGCTATTCCGCAAATGATTCCAGACGCCGCCCCATATTTATTAACAAAATTTTCCTTCATAAAGCTAAAAAGAAGGGATGGAAACAATTGTGTCATTAGGCTATATCCCATTAGGAGTAACGTCGCAAGCGTATTTCCACCGTTTAAAGTGAAGTAAACAGATATAAGGGCAATGACAGGAACGAGATACTTGGCCAATTTTCCAACGCTATGATCGGTAGTTGATGGCACAAACGGCTTATAAACATTTTTCGCCAGCAAGGTGGCCCCGCTCATTAAAAGCATCGAACCTGGCACTAGCGCAGTCAATAATCCCGCCCCTCCGATTACACCAATAAACCAAGGATCAAAGGTTTCAATAGAAATACGCAGTAAAGCAAGGTCTACATCTCCTCCTTCTAATCCTGGCACCTTCAGGATAGCAGAAAATCCAACAAAAAAGACAAATAATAACATCAGCGTATATAAAGGACTGATTATGGCATTTTTACGAAATACCTTTCCACTCTTTGCAGTATAGGCGGAACTGAAAACTTGCGGCCACATGTAGAAACCTAATACAAGTAAAATTACCGTAGAGATAAACCATGAAACACTGAGCCCTTGTTCAGGAAGTTTTAAAAGTTCAGGTTTAGTTGCATGAATAGCCTCAAACATAGGCTGAAGACCCCCATAATAATGAAGCGGGAGATAAATTCCTAAGAAACCGATTACGACCACCATCATAATATCTTTAATGACAGCGGTCCAAGCTGAACCATGAATTCCTGATATCATCACATAAATGGTCAAACTAATTGCTCCCATCCAGATTGCAACAGGCATGGAAATAGCTCCATATGATGCTTCCGAAACAATAATACCTAAACCTTTAAGTTGAACAACAATAATAGGAATGATTGCAATAACACCAACACAAGCGACCAATACTCCTAAATATGGACTTCTATACTTACTGACAAAGAAATCAGATTGTGACATTAGATTATTTTCTTTCGCATATTTCCAAATGACAGGTAATAACCAATAAGACAATACATACGATAAACTAATGTAAATAAGAACATATAAGGCTGGTGCACCTTTCCCATAAGCCCATCCACTTCCCCCAAGGAAAGAAAAAGTCGTATAAATTTCTCCAGCCATTAAAAGAAAGACAAACATAGAACCAAAGCCTCGACCGCCAACCGTCCATTGCTCCAAGTTCATATCTTTTCCTTTTACAGACATAATTCCAAGAAAAATCGCCAATATCCAGAAAACTAAAATAATCAAAAGCGCACTATTCATCATTCATTCCCTTCCTGATTTCGAGGATCCAGTTTGTACATGATACCCAAAATGATAGAGGTAAGCACTGTCCACATCGCCATCCAGAACATATTAAAAGGCATTCCTAATACGAAAGGTTCTACTCTATTAACTAAAGGAAGAAAACCTAAAATGCCTATAAAAGGAACGATAGAAAGAATATAGATAATCCTCATTACGAAATCTCTCCATTCAACGATTAGTTAAGAATACAAGTAGCCCCCTTCATCCAAAAAGGGGGCTTCATTTATTTTAGTTTGCTACAATATTCACCAATTTACCCGGTACAGCAATCACTTTGCGAACGGTTTTGCCATCGATTTGTTCTTTAACCGCATTGTCACCCATTGCGATTTCTTCTAACTTTTCTTTGGTTGTATCTGTTGGCACCATAAGTTTTGCTTTTACTTTACCGTTAATTTGGACAACGATTTCCACTTCATTATCGATTAGTTTTGCTTCATCGTAAGCAGGCCATGTTTCATATGTGATGCTTTCTGTATGACCAAGCTGTGCCCAAAGCTCTTCAGCAATATGTGGAGCAACTGGTGATAATAATTTAACAAAGCCTTCAATATATTCTTTTGGAAGAGCTTCTGCTTTATAGCAATCGTTAATAAACACCATTAATTGTGAAATCGCTGTGTTAAACTTCAAGTCCTCATAGTTCTCTGTCACTTTTTTCACAGTTTGGTGATATACTTTTTCCAATTTACCTGTAGAATCTCCCTCAACGATTTTATCTGTTAGTTGATTGTTATCATCTACAAGCAATCGCCAAATACGATCTAAGAAACGACGAGCTCCATCCAGACCATTTGTTGACCACGCAATGGATGCATCAAGCGGCCCCATGAACATTTCATACAGACGAAGTGTATCCGCACCATGGCTTTCCACGATGTCATCTGGATTTACGACATTTCCTTTCGATTTACTCATTTTTTCATTATTTTCTCCAAGAATCATCCCTTGGTTAAACAAGTTTTGGAATGGCTCTTTTGTTGGAACCACACCAAGATCGTATAAGAATTTATGCCAGAAACGAGCGTATAATAAGTGCAGAACAGCATGCTCCGCTCCACCAATATAAATATCGACTGGAAGCCATTCTTTTAATTTTTCAGCGTCTGCCAACGCATCTGCATTGTTTGGGTCAATATAACGTAAGTAGTACCAGCTGCTTCCCGCCCACTGCGGCATTGTATTCGTTTCACGACGACCTTTACGTCCATTCTCGTCAGTTACGTTCACCCATTCTGTAATGTTCGCAAGTGGTGATTCACCTGTTCCAGAAGGCTTGATGTCTGTTGTCTTCGGTAAAAGCAATGGAAGCTCTTCTTCTTTTAACGCTTCCACGCTGCCATCTTCCCAATGAATAATCGGAATTGGTTCACCCCAGTAGCGTTGACGGCTAAATAACCAGTCACGTAAGCGGAACGTTACTTTTTTCGTACCGATTCCTTTTTCCTCTAACCACTGAATCATCGTTTTAATTGCGTCTTCTTTATTTAAACCATCTAAGAAGTCAGAGTTTACGTGCATACCGTCGCCTGTGTAAGCTTCTTTCGTTACATCTCCGCCTGCAACAACTTCAATGATTGGTAATTCGAACTTCACTGCAAATTCATAGTCACGTTCATCATGCGCTGGGACAGCCATAATCGCACCTGTTCCATAGCTGATTAACACATAGTCAGCTATCCAAATTGGCATTTTGGCACCGTTTACTGGATTAATGGCATAAGCACCTGTGAAAACACCTGTTTTATCTTTCGCTAAATCCGTTCTTTCAAGATCGCTTTTATGTTTCACTTGGTCTAAATATACGTCAACTGCTGCTTGTTGCTCAGCTGTTGTAATTTTTTCAACAAACGGATGCTCTGGCGCTAGTACAGCGTATGTCGCTCCGAATAATGTATCTGGACGAGTCGTAAACACCGTAAAAGTTTCATCATGTCCATCGATACCGAATGTTACTTCCGCTCCTTCAGAACGGCCAATCCAGTTACGCTGCATATCTTTAATATTTTCTGGCCAATCAACTGTCTCTAAGTCGTCAAGTAAACGATCCGCATACGCTGTAATACGAAGCATCCATTGTTTCATCGGACGGCGCTCTACTGGATGACCTCCACGCTCACTCACTCCATCAATGACTTCCTCATTAGCAAGTACGGTTCCAAGTGCTGGACACCAGTTTACTGGCACTTCATCTACATAAGCAAGACCTTTTTCATATAACTTTAAGAAAATCCATTGTGTCCATTTATAATAACTTGGATCCGTTGTATTGATTTCACGATCCCAATCATATGAGAAGCCAAGTGATTTAATTTGACGACGGAATGTATTAATATTGTGCTCTGTAAATTCAGCTGGATCATTTCCTGTATCAATTGCATATTGTTCTGCAGGAAGACCAAATGCATCCCACCCAATTGGATGTAATACATTATAGCCTTGCATGCGTTTCATACGCGCTAAAATATCGCTCGCTGTATAGCCTTCTGGGTGACCTACATGCAAGCCTGCTCCAGATGGATAAGGGAACATATCTAGGGCATAGAATTTACGCTTTCCACTTTCTTCTCCTGTTTTAAATGTTTTATTCTTCTCCCAATATTGTTGCCATTTCGCTTCAATACTTTTATGTTCAAAACTCATGTTCTTTCCTCCTACTTTTTCTCTTTAAGAGCATATAAAAAAACCCCTCATCCCAAATAGGGACGAGAGGATTATGTATATCTTCCCGCGGTACCACCCACATTGGCAACTCGCTTATGTCGCCCAGCTCAAACACCCGTAACGTGGGTTAAACGCCAGGCATTACTACTAGTTCACACCTGAAACTCCGAGGCGAGTTCACAATCATTCCAGGTTGACTTGCACCATCCGTCAACTCTCTACAACTGGTTCTAACTGCTACTACTCCTCATCATAGCCTTTATAAACATTCTTTAATTATACTTCATTCTAGTCAATTTCTTTCATAATTGCAATAGGTGCTCATAAACATTATGAACGAGTTTGCCTATATATATTCGTTTCTTCTGAAAATTGTGAGTTGTTTCTCATTTTAGTTCATATATGAGTCTGAACTAAAAAGGGCTACCCAATCCAAACTTGGGTAACCCGTTTACTTAATGTCGTAACGTAACCATATCGTGTCTTATTAAATCGAGCTGTCCTTTCATCCGTTGAAGTCGCTCTTTCTGCTCTGGATTTGCACTCGCATAAATTGGTTCCATCTGTCTTATAGCTTCTTCTAAATAAGCTTGTGCATTTTGGTAGGTTTCATCATCCCAATGTTCCTGCCTTGATGCCTCTATATATTCAAAATCTGCAAATCGGAGAGCCCCTTCACATTGCTCTAAAAAATGGTCAATAGATTGTCTTGTTCCCATTCTTATCCTCTCCTTCGCATTCATTTGATGACGAATCATCGAACTTAGTTTAAGTCAAACAAACTAAAATTATTCTTGCTCAAAATATTGTATAATAGGTGGGATAAATTAATTGAACATAGGAGGTTGCTGATGTTGAGTCAGATAAACCCGTTTATATATGCCAGTGATAACAAGCGCTATCACACATGGAATTATCATCTGAAAAATCATTTTGGCCATAAAGTTTTTAAAGTTGCACTTGATGGCGGCTTTGATTGTCCAAATCGCGATGGTACAGTCGCTCATGGAGGGTGTACATTTTGCAGTGCAGCCGGATCTGGCGATTTTGCCGGAAATCGTGCTGAACCACTTGATGTGCAATTTAAGAAAATTAGTGAAAAAATGCATTATAAGTGGAAGGACGGTCAATACATTGCTTACTTTCAAGCATTTACAAATACGCATGCGCCCGTTGAGGAATTAAGAGAGAAATATGAGCTCGTTCTAAAACAGGAAGGCGTGGTCGGTCTTTCAATTGCAACACGTCCTGACTGCTTACCAGATGATGTTGTCGAATATTTAGCGGAACTAAATGAACGTACCTACTTATGGGTTGAGCTCGGTTTACAGACCGTTCATGAACAAACAGCGACCCTCATTAACCGCGCTCATAATTATGAGTGTTACAAACAAGGTGTCGCCAAATTGCGCAAGCATAACATTCGTGTTTGCTCCCACATTATCAATGGACTTCCGCAAGAGGATTACAGCATGATGATGGAAACAGCGCGTGAAGTCGCTAAATTAGATGTGCAAGGAATTAAAATTCACCTTTTGCATTTATTAAAAGGAACACCTATGGTTAAGCAATATGAAAAGGGCATACTTGAATTTCTTCAGCGAGATGAATATGTCCAGCTTGTTTGCGACCAGCTTGAAATCATTCCACCCGAAATGATTGTTCACCGCATCACAGGGGATGGACCAATTGACTTAATGATTGGACCGATGTGGAGTGTAAATAAATGGGACGTACTAAATGCGATTGATGGAGAGCTCAAACGTCGCGATAGCTGGCAAGGGAAATTTTACAAAGCGGAGGCAGTAAAGAATGAAGCTTGATCGAATTCTACCTTTTGCAAGAATTTTATTAGAAAAAGCAGTACAACCTGGTGATATCGCAGTCGATGGTACGATGGGAAATGGGTTTGATACCGTTTTCCTTGCAAACCTAACAGGAGAAGCTGGGCATGTGTATGCTTTTGATATTCAAAGCGAGGCCATTCAAAGCACTACGGCAAAGTTAGCAGCAGAACAACTATCTGAGCGTTGTACTTTATTTCATGCTGGACATGAACAATTGAAAAATCTAATCCCGGAAAAAGAAACACGAAGCTTAACAGGTGCCATTTTTAATCTAGGTTACCTCCCTGGAGGGGATAAAACCATTACCACACAAGCAAGCACAACGATTTCAGCGATTGAACAACTGCTTGAAAAAATGAAACCGGAAGGCATCATCGTACTTGTCATTTATCATGGACATCCAGAAGGTGCGATTGAACGAGATGAATTGCTAGCTTATGTTAAACAATTACCGCAAGATAAAGCACATGTTCTTCAATACGGATTCATAAACCAAGCGAATCATCCACCATTTATTGTAGCTATTGAAAAAAGAGCATAAAACAATCTATATATTTTAAAGTGCCTGTTCCATTCAAGTAGAAACAGGCACTTTTATTTTTAACTCAGGTGTGTGAAAGCTTAGTCTCACATACCTGAGTTAAAGCCTTATCTTTAAAAATCATCCTCTACCCAGCTATGTGAAAATAAAATTTCCTTCGTCGCTCGATATTGACTTGGTGACCAGCCAATTTCTTTTTTAAACGTAGTACTAAAATAATTAGGTGTATTAAAGCTTAAATCCATCGCGATTTGTTCAATTGTTTGATTCGTTCGTCGCAACAGCCAAATCGAGCGTTGAAGTTTAACTAACGTAACATAGGAAACAAAACTATGTCCTGTTTCTTTTTTAAATAACCGACTAAAATAAGTTGGACTAAAATTCACTTTTGCTGCTACTTCATTCATCGAAATATTTTCTGTATAGTGAGAGCGTATATAATCAATGCTTTTTTGAACAGAAACATTTGTTGGAATTTCATCAAAATATCTTAACCAAAGTTCATGTTTAGCAACAGCCATTCTTGCAATCTTCGCATTTTCATAAGAATCCTTCAGTTGCATAGCCTCTCGACAAATCGACCCAACACCAATATATAATTGAATACCATATTCTTCCCTAAGTGTTTCAATAACAGAAAACATCACTCGTTGTCCTTCTGCCCAAAAAGACGGTGTTGCCACATCTGATGGACTCTTTAACAGTAGAGCGGCATTTTTATGAAATGGTACAAAATAAGCTTCATGCCCAATGGTAGAGAACGCTTTCAAAATAGCTTTTTGCACAACAGATGAAGCTTCCCATCTCTCACTCTTCTCTCGCTCTGGGCTAATAAGAAAGCCTTGAATACAACAAACTAAATTAGGAACCATCGCTGAAGGCATTAATGAAAGAGATTGGGACATCTCTACTTCACTCGTTATATCCCCTTTTAACACTCTTCTCCAAAACATATCACGGTAGGATTCACCTTCTACCGTTTCTTCTATAACAGACATTTCTTCAAGGAGAGAAAGAGTTTTTTTAAAATTCCGATAAAAAGATCTGCTCTTTAAAGGCTTAATTAATAATGAAGGGAGTCCCAGCTCAATCGCAATAGGTGATGTTTTAGTCATTGATTGATCAAGGACCGGAATGACGATAATATCTTGATACTGCTTCATCATTCTACGTATCTTTACCCAATCAAAAAGAGAAGTAATTTCTACGAAAATAATATCATTCGGCAGAATTGGCTCTTCATATTGAACGATCAAGTTTGAAAAACTGGGATGAGCTAACCATGTTTCTATTTTTGTCTTTTCTTGATTATCCTGTACTAATAATTGAACACGGTACGACATTAGACCCCTCCCTAACCATGAATTATTCTACAAATTATACTATGCTCCGACAATAAAAGTGCAAATTTTTGTATTTTTAAGACAAATTTCTGTAAGGTATCCCTATTTATAATATAGTACAATTTGAAAAACAGAAAGCTTTACTATAACAGTTTTAAAAGTTTTTCATAGCTTTCTATTTTCCTGATTCCTAAAGTAGGCGGGATGAAGGAAACGCTTACAATGCTAAGTTCTAAAACTTTGGGGTTAATTTTTTAAAAGGGGGAGTTTTATATGGCAAACGCAGCCAGAGCATACGTAGACGATAAAGCGAAAACTCCGGAAATCGACTACGATGCATTTGTGGAAATGGATTCGTTTAACAAACTTGTTAAACAAAAAAGGGGATTCTTATTCACAACGACATTCTTGTTTATGATTGCTTATATTTTATTGCCAATTCTAGCGTTCACGGACGCTTTGCAAGCAAAAGCAATTGGAAACATTACTTGGGTCTGGATTTATTCTTTATCTTTATTCTTAATGACCATTATTCTTTGTACGCTTTATGTTAGCCGTGCACACAAATTTGACAAACAGGCTGAGGCGGTAATCGCCGAGTATCAGCAAAAGAAAGGCGGCAGATGATGAATTTAGTAACTATTGGCTTTTTCGTTGGAATCGTTGGTTTAACATTACTTGTTACTTATATCGCAGCTAAGCGTACGTCTTCTGCGAATGACTTCTATACAGCAGGCGGCGGCTTGACAGGCTGGCAAAATGGTTTGGCTATCGCCGGTGACTACTTATCAGCAGCAGCATTCCTTGGGGTATCCGGTGCGATTGCTTTGACTGGTTTTGACGGTTTCTTCTTCTCCGTAGGTTATGTTGTAGCGAACCTTGTTCTTTTATACATCGTCGCAGAGCCAATGCGTAACCTTGGTAAATATACGCTTGCAGATATGTTGACAGCTCGTTTTAACGAAAAGCGCATTCGCGGTATAGCTGCAACATCAACGATCACAATCGTCATTCTATATATGATTGCCCAGCTTGTAGGAGCCGGTGCATTAATCCAGATGCTATTCGGTATTCCATATTGGGTAGCCGTTCTAATCGTTGGTGTCATGATGACAGTATATGTATTATTCGGTGGTATGACCGCTACTTCATGGGTTCAGATTATCAAGGCATGTCTGCTTTTATTTGGTACAGCTCTTATCTCATTCCTTGTTTTTTGGAAATTCGATTTTAGCATTATGAAAATGTTTGATACAGCTGCAACCGTTACGGACCATGGTGAAAACTTCTTGATTCCTGGTATCAAATATACAAGCACGATCGACTCAGTATCTATGATGATTGCACTTGTACTTGGTACAGCTGGTCTTCCGCACATTTTAATGCGTTTCTTTACAGTTAAAGATGCAAAAACAGCTCGTAAATCTATTACATGGACAACTTGGATTACAGCGATTTTCTTCTCATTGACAATCTTCCTTGGCTTCGGTGCGGCTGCATTCGTAGGCCAGGCAAACATCTTAGCAGCCAATCCGGGTGGAAACTTAGCTGCGCCGCTTCTTGCTGAATTCCTTGGTGGCGACGTACTTCTGTCATTCATTTCGGCAGTTGCTTTTGCAACGATTCTTGCTGTAGTATCCGGTCTTGTATTAACAGGAGCTTCTGCAATTTCGCACGATATTTACGGCGAAATCATGAAAGATGGTAAATTGACTCCTAAGCAACAGCTTGTAGCAGCACGTACAGGATCTATCTCAATTGCAATTCTTTCAATCCTGCTTGCTCTTGGCGCGCAGACATTGAACGTATCATTCCTTGTATCATTCGCTTTCTGTATCGGAGCATCAGCGAATTTACCAGTTATTCTTTACACAATTTATTGGAAAAAGTTCAACTCCAATGGCGCTATCATCGCGATGGCAACTGGCTTGATTTCTTGTCTTATTCTTGGCGCACTGGGCCCGAATGTTTGGAACCCAGAAGCTGGTAAAGCAATCTTTGTCGGTACGCCACTTGTTGCTTTATCTAACCCGGCCATCATCAGTGTTCCTCTTGGATTCCTTGCAGGATGGCTTGGCACAATCTTGACACAAAACAAAGCAAACGAAGCAAAAAATGCAAAAATCTACAACGAAATCCGCGTCAAAGCAAACACAGGAATTTCTGTTTCTGACGTATCACATTAATTTATTGAACACTGTACCCTCATGGGTGCGGTGTTTTTCTCTTTGAAAACATGTATACAACGATGCTGATTAACAACATCATTTAACAAAACCTTTCATATAAAAAAGCAGATGATTGCCATCTGCTTTTTTTATCCATATAGTTTTACTTACATAAAAATAACCTCTTTTGTTGCCCGATATTCACTCGGAGATAATCCGACAACCTTTTTAAAAATCGTACTAAAATAACTCGGTGTGTTAAATCCCTGTTCAAAAGCAATTTGTTCAATTGTTTGATTTGTATTGCGCAAAAACCATACAGCTTTTTGAATGCGTACAAACGTTAAATAGGAAACAAAGCTATGACCAGTTTCTTTTTTAAACAGCCGACAAAAGTATGTCGGACTAAAATTTATTTGAGACGCTACTTGTTGAATCGACAAATTTTCCGCGTAATGTTCAGTAATATAATCAATGCTCTCTTGAACGGATATATTGGTTGGAATTTCATCAAAATAACGAAGGGACAGCCCATATTTTGGAGGACTCGTTCGAGCCATTCTCGCTTCTTGATACGACTTCTTTAAACCTAATAGCTCCCGATGAATGGACCCTGCACCAATATATAATTGAATGCCATATTCATGCTTCAGCTTATCGATTAACTCAACAATCATCTTTTCTCCTTCCTCCCAATAACACGGAGAGGAAATACCAGGAGGAACTCTCAGTGCTAAGGCTAAATGCTTTCTAAAAGGGAGAAAATACACATCCTGTCCAATCATAGAGAATGCTTTCATAATCTCCTTTTGAATGACACTTGAAGCCTGCCAGCCCTCTCTCTCCTCTCGTGTTGTCGAAAGCACTAAGCCTTGGATAAAATAGACGACATTCGGAACCATGCCCTTTATGAAAACCGTTTCAATTTTCTCAGCGGATATTTCCTCTTTAAGAATATTTTGTAACAGCAGCTCATCGATTGGATAATCTTCTTGTTCTAATGTAAACGTGCTTCTAGAAGAATAGCTCAATGCCTTTTTAATATTCCGATAAAATAAATGTTTCGTAATTGGCTTGATAAATAAAGATGGCAGTTGGAGTTCGATTGCAATAGGTGACGTTTGCAGTATCGAAGGGTTGAGTAATGGAAATATAAGTAAGTCTTTATGTTTTTTAAGCAATCTTCTCGCTTTTACCCAATCAAACGGCGTATTGATTTCCATTATAAGAATATCATCGTTACAAATTGTATCTGTATCTTGAATGACTAATTGTTTAAAAGAAGGATGCGTTAACCACGTCTCAATCTTTTGCTTTTCTTCTTGATCATCTACTAATAATTTTACACAATACGCCATTCCTTCCCCCTCTTCTACAAAAAAATTCTATTTCTCTATCTATTATACTACTTTTTTATAAAAAATTAGCAATATTATGTAAAAATGTAGCAATATTTTGTAAGGTATAATCCATATTTTTCAAGTACAATCAAGAAAATGAAAGGTTTACATCCAATTACTGTAAGCCTTTTCATTAAATGAAAGGAGATGAGAGAATTTGGCTAGTGAGTTCAAAGATGATTACGAATACGTACCAGCAGAAAAAATCGACATCAAGGATTTACCCCCGCTTGATCCCGAAACTAGCAAGATTATGAAGCAGGAATTTGGGACAGGTTCTAAACTAACTATTTTTTACTACATTTTTATCTTGTCCATCCCAATTTTAAATTGGTACGCACCTGAATTTTTCTTTTCAAGAATTTGGGGAGGCATGACGTACTCATGGTTCTTTACTAGTATTGTTGCCATGGCATTAGCTTTCGGTATCGCTTACATACACACATATCTTTACGAGAAGCGACTTAAACAGTATGCAAGCGAAAATAGCACTGACAGTCAAGAAAGGAGGAACGTTAATTGATCCAAACTTTATTAGAACCAAAATATTTATTAACGATTCTCTTAATGGGGACAATCGTGTATATCACCTATTTAACAAAAAGAAATGCAAGTGCTAGTGATTTCTTCGTTGGAGGCCGAAGCTTCGGATGGTTTACAAACGGTTCAGCCATCGGTGGCGATTATTTAAGTGCAGCGACTTTCCTTGGGCTTGCTGGTTTAACATTCCAGCTAGGATATGACGGAGCCTATTATACATTCTGTTTCTCTATCGGTTTAACATTGCTTGCTATTTTCGTAGCTGGTCCACTTCGCCGCTTCGGTGCCTATACGGTAGCTGACTTTCTTGCCTACCGCTTCCATAGTCAACGTGCCCGACTGACAGCCGTTGTTGTCGTCTTAGCGATTTCAGGCTTTTATGCAGCTCCTCAATTACTTGGTGCCGCACAAATCTTAAGTATGTTCTTTGGAACAAGTTATGAATTCGGAATTATTTTTACTTGTACGCTTATGGTGTTCTATGTTGGTGTCGGCGGGATGAAAGGAACAACATTAAACCAAGCACTAGAGCTATGGATTCGCCTTGCAGCCTTCGTTGCGATGACTGTAATAGCTATCTACATCGGACTTCATTATAATCAAATTTTAGCGAACATTAGTGATTTTAAAGGAACTATTGCGGATACCGCTCAATATACAACTGACGGCAAAGATGTTGTAGCTGACGGGGATTCTTGGTCCGGAACAGGTAACTACTTCCCAACGTTCTGGCAAACTATTTCCATGACAATCGGTCTTTCTCTTGGTACGATTGGTCTGCCTCATCTATTGTTACGATTCTATACAAACCCAAGTGCTAAAGCAGCTAGACGTTCTGCCTTAATGGCCATCGGGATTGCCAGCGTATTTTTCTTATTCGCTGTATATCTTGGAGCAGTTGGCCGCGCCATCTTTATCCAAGGAGAAGCTTCCTCACAAGTTATGAGTGACCTGATTACAGGCGGGAACAACATGGTTGTTCCATCTACAGCTCAAGCACTAGGTGGAGATTGGCTGCTAGGACTTGTTATTGCCGGTGCCTTTGCTGCCATCTTCTCAAATCTATCAGGTCTATTCATTGCAAGCTCTGGAGCTCTTGCTCATGATGTATATGCAACAGTTCTAAAGAAAAACATTACTCAAAAACAACGTGTTGTTGCTGGTAAAGTAGCGATTGTTATTCTTGGTGTATTATACGGAGCACTTGGATTACTTGTTAAAGATGCTTCAATTGGTCACCTTGTTGCCTTAGCCTTTACGGTTGCCGCAAGTACCTTTACCCCAATTTTCATCTTAGGAATTTGGTGGCGCGGTATGACGGAAAAAGGAGCAATTGCCGGACTTTTAATCGGACTTGGTGTGTCGATGTACATGATTTTCTTTAAAGACACACTTCCAGCATTCTTACAATTCAATGTTCCAGGAATCATCACGGTTCCAGTCGGTTTCCTTTCCGTGTACATTGTGTCTAAACTAGACAGAAAAGTACCGGGTGACGTAAATGAATTTATGAAAAAGGTTCACTCGAAGGAATCTGAAATTGCTTAAAAAACAAACGTCCCCCGAATCTTTATGATTCGGGGGATTACTTTTTCCAAGAAACTAGCTTCTCTTCACTACATTAAAAAAGCTGCCAAACGTACATTCATCCAGCAACTTTCCCCCTTAAATTGACTATATTAAATAGGATTCTATAACAAAACTTTCAAATGACATATCCTAGTATTTTTAATCGAGTTTCCACAAAACCAAGCGCATAGTTAAATACATTTTCTCGCTCTAGCTCATTAAAAATTTCATGATACAGATTCGGCCATTCTTTAAACTGCTTCTCACTTAGTAAAGTATAATTAAACCACTCACGAACCATTTTCTTATCTACGACTTGATCATCGCCGCCCTGCATGACTAATAATGGAACATCCTGCAAATCAGGAATTTCTTCAAACGCATCTTTTATAGCGTGTGCAAGCTCATGGTACCAACGAACAGAAACCTTTGTAACATATAATGAATCGTTTAAATCCGATTCACGTACTTCAGGATTTCGCGTTACTAAGTCTGGTGACAAGGCAGAGTCTACCTTATATGTAGGAAAAACAATATTTAATCCATGAGAGAGAGCCTTCATCATTCTTGGTGGCTGTCTTTTTAACCCTAAGCAGGGTGAGGATAAAATGACACCCGCAATATCCCAATCTTCTTCTTGAAGAAGACGGATGGCTATTAAGCCTCCCATGCTATGTCCAAGCAAAAATACAGGCAATGAGTATTCATAAGCAGCTTCAATCCAAATTTTCACTTCATCTAAATATTCATCGAAGGAATCAATATGACCTCGAGAAGCACGTGATGTTATTCCCTGTCCAGGAAGATCCCCCATCACAACATGGTATCCGGATGATCGCCACATTTGCACAAGCCACTTATAGCGCCCATGATGCTCCATCGCACCATGAATGATGACAATTACTGCTTTTGCAGCACCCTCTGCCTCCCATTTCCACATGTGAATTCCCCCTTCTTATCTTTCTCTAGATGTAATATAAAAAATGCTGTTGAAAGATAGTGACATTAGTTTTTAATAAAAGCCAAGTATTTATCCTTAGTTTAAAATTGTGTAAAAAAAACAATAGAACTAATGGACCAGTACACGTATGATTAATGAGTAATATCTTTTTACGGTATATTAAAATAATACCGAAAAATACTAGTTACGGAAAGGATTTGATACAAAATGATTATTTATCCTTTTAAAGGAAAAACTCCTGAAATTGCTGAAAGTGCTTATCTTGCTGAAAATGCTGTTGTAACTGGAGATGTGAAAATTGGAGAAGAAACAACAATCTGGTTTAACTCCGTCATTCGTGGCGATGTAGCCCCAACGATTATCGGGAAAAAAGTAAGTATCCAAGATAATAGTGTACTTCATCAGAGTCCTAATAACCCGCTGATTATTGAAGATGAGGTAACAATTGGTCATCAAGTTATTCTACATAGCTGTAAAATCCGTAAAGGTGCGCTAATCGGAATGGGCTCCATCGTCCTAGACAAAGCAGAAATTGGTGAAGGTGCCTTTATCGGGGCCGGTAGTCTCGTTCCTCAAGGCAAGGTGATTCCACCAAATACACTCGCATTTGGTCGTCCAGCAAAAGTCGTACGCGAGCTGAATGATGAAGATCGTAAAGATGTGGAACGCATTATCCGAGAATACGCTGAAAAAGGACAATTATACAAACACGCAGAGAGAATTAAATAAAGGGACACTTCCATCAGTTGGGGCTTTCCTTCCCCCCAACTGATAGTTAGCCACGTTCTACGATCACTAAGATTTCCGCTATATCTCACCAATTGGAGCAGTACGGGCAGCCTTCTCCCCCCTGCCTTCCTTATTATCTCCTCATACTCTTGAAATAAGGGGCTTACTGCCCGTGAAGTATGGATACATGTACATATATAGTGCCTAACTCGTTATAAGTTAGGTATTTTTAAAAAAGGTTCTATATGTATTATATATGATTTTGGGCTCACTTTTACTGATATATATGCTCCATGACTAATAAAAAAAGAACTAACCCAAATAAGTTAGTTCTTCTTATCATATTATGCTTGTGCTTTTAACGCTTCCGCTTTATCTGTACGCTCCCATGGAAGATCCACATCTGTACGGCCAAAATGTCCATAAGCAGCTGTTTGTTTGAAAATAGGACGACGTAAATCAAGCATTTTAATGATACCTGCTGGACGAAGATCGAAATTATTGCGAACAAGCTCCACTAATTTCTCTTCGCTTACTGTGCCTGTTCCAAATGTATCTACAGCAATTGATACAGGTTGAGCAACACCGATTGCATAAGCAAGCTGTACTTCTGCTTTATCAGCAAGACCAGCAGCTACAATGTTTTTCGCTACATAACGAGCTGCATATGCCGCTGAACGGTCCACTTTCGTTGCATCTTTACCAGAGAACGCTCCACCGCCATGGCGAGCGTAGCCGCCATACGTATCAACGATGATTTTACGACCTGTAAGACCTGCATCCCCTTGAGGTCCACCGATTACAAAACGGCCTGTTGGATTAATGAAATACTTTGTTGCTTCATCGATTAATTCAGCTGGTACAACTGCTTTAATGACATGTTCTTTTAAGTCATCTTGAATTTGCTCAAGCGTTGCTTCTGGGTCATGTTGAGTAGAAATAACAATTGTATCTACGCGCACTGGTCGATTGTTTTCATCGTATTCTACAGTTACTTGTGTTTTCCCATCTGGACGTAAATATTCTAACGTGCCGTTTTTACGAACTTCTGTTAAACGATGAGAAAGTTTATGTGCTAACGAAATTGGAAGCGGCATTAATTCTTCTGTTTCTCGGCAAGCAAAACCAAACATTAAACCTTGGTCTCCTGCACCGATTGCTTCGATTTCCTCATCAGACATTGTTCCTTCACGAGCCTCAAGCGCTTGATTTACTCCCGCAGCAATATCCGCTGATTGTTCATCAATTGAACTTAGTACAGCACATGTTTCGGCATCGAAACCATATTTCGCACGAGTGTAACCAATTCCAGCAATTGTATCCCGAACGATACGTGGAATATCTACATAAGCAGATGTCGTAATCTCACCTGCAACAAGTACAAGCCCTGTAGTTACACTTGTTTCACAAGCAACACGAGCATTTTTATCTTTTTCTAGAATTGCATCAAGAATTGAATCTGAAATCTGATCGCAAATTTTATCTGGGTGACCCTCTGTCACAGATTCAGAAGTAAATAGACGACGGTTCTTTGACATCTTATTTCCTCCTTGGAAGTTAGTTATATTATAGGCAAAAGTCTGTCTTTTACGGAGCTCATTCCCTTATTAGCTTCCATCATAGTGACAAATATATTTAGAAAAACACGACTTTTTATCTCTATTAATCGAAATTCATGTTTCCCTTGTACTTTGATTCTTCTTCAAAATACAAAAAAACCTATCCTAGCTAATGAGGAAAGGTTTATTATCTGTCAACTATCCTTTCACTCTTATCGTTCAAGGGTTGTTTACCTTGCTCAGGTTAGCACCAACACCATGATTCCTTAAAAAATGAACGGCCTTATTTTCAGCCTTCATTTCACTTTAAGTTCACACTATGGCAGGTTGCTGGGTTTCATAGGGCCTGTCCCTCCACCAACTCGGGATAAGAGAATCCGTACAATTAAAAATGATACGGAATCTGTTGGACGCTGTCAACACTTTTTTGTACAATGTTTTATATCGTCTATATGAAATCACAGTTCCACATACCTTTCAGCTAGTCTGAATGAAACAAGCAAAAAGTGAACAGCATCATTAATATAGCCTTTTTATAATGAACAACTCCACTTGTACGATTAGGATAAGAGGATATGACATTTTTTAGTTACTCAACGTTAGATTATAAGGTCCTAATTACATCGACAAACGATACATAATAAGAGATACTGTAACATAGTGTTACGAATAGCATAAAAACCTTTTAGTACCTTCCAGTTAAAGTCATATTAAATAAATTTCTTTTCTTAATTCTTTCCTATTAAAAGAAACATGTTAGGTGCCTTCTCATACGCTTGCAAAGAAACCTACTCTATACACTGGAAAACGTCGAGTACTATAATCCTTTTTTAGACAACTGACAAAGTGAACACGTTTCATCATACTCATATCAATCTTATTATATGACATTTTTTAAAATATTGTTGACAAGTCTGTTATGCAACCCTATCATTGCTTTGTTGATAAATATTTCCTTTTAATCGAATGATAAACTTGATTAAGGAGACCATATAAAAAAAATCACAAAAAAAAATAATTAGTATAGACTAATTAAATAAATGTGTTATACTAATCGTAATTTAAAAAACTTAAAACAAAGGAAGGTATCTCATATATGAATTCTGTGGATGTTTCTAATGAGTTACACCAATTATTAGCTGGTAAAAACGCTCACATACAACTTTCTGTACCTCAGTTAGTAGAAAAAGTATTAAGCCGTAACGAAGGTGAATTAACAGCAACAGGAGCAATTAAAGCTGAAACAGGTAAATACACTGGTCGTTCACCTAAAGATAAATATATCGTGGAAGAGGCTTCCGTAAAAGATAAAATAGACTGGAGCTCTAACCAACCGATTTCTGAAGAGACGTTTAATAAATTATACAACAAAGTAACAGAGTATTTAAAAGAAAAAGATGAAATTTTTGTGTTTAAAGGTTTTGCAGGTGCTGATCAATCGTCTCGCCTTCCAATTCAAGTTGTGAATGAATATGCTTGGCATAATCTTTTTGCACATCAATTATTCATCCGTCCTACAGAAGAAGAATTAGCTAATCATGATTCTCAATTTACAATTCTTTCTGCTCCTAACTTTAAAGCAAATCCAGCTGTTGATGGAACAAAATCAGAAACATTTATCATTATCTCATTCGAACGTCGTACAGTTTTAATCGGTGGAACGGAATATGCTGGAGAAATGAAGAAGTCTATCTTCTCTATCATGAACTACTTACTTCCTGAATCAGATATTTTCTCTATGCACTGTTCAGCAAACGTAGGTCGTGAAGGTGATGTTGCTTTATTCTTCGGACTATCAGGAACAGGTAAAACAACGTTATCTGCAGATGCAAACCGTAAATTAATTGGTGATGACGAGCATGGCTGGTCTTCAAATGGTGTATTCAATATTGAAGGTGGTTGCTATGCAAAAACAATCAACCTTTCTCGTGAAAAGGAACCACAAATCTTTGATGCAATCCGTTTTGGAACAGTATTAGAAAACGTAGTGATTGATCCTGATACTCGTATTCCTGATTATGATGACAAAACATTAACTGAAAATACACGTGCAGCATACCCAATGGATGCTATTGATAATATCGTATTACCAAGTGTTGCTGGACATCCAAATACAATTATTTTCTTAACAGCTGATGCTTATGGAGTATTACCTCCAATCAGTAAATTATCAAAAGAACAAGCTATGTTCCACTTCTTAAGTGGCTACACTAGTAAATTAGCTGGTACAGAGCGCGGAGTTACATCTCCAGAAGCAACTTTCTCTACATGCTTCGGCTCTCCATTCTTACCACTTCCAGCTCAACGTTATGCAGAAATGCTTGGACAAAAAATCGATGAGCACAATGCAAAAGTTTACCTTGTAAACACTGGCTGGACTGGTGGGGAATACGGAACTGGCAGCCGTATGAAACTTGCTTACACTCGTGCAATGGTTCAAGCAGCTCTTGAAGGTGAATTAACAAACATTGAAACTGTTAAAGATAGCATTTTCGGTTTAGAGATTCCACTTCATGTACCTGGTGTTCCAGACGAAGTTCTTCAGCCAAGCAAAACTTGGGAAGATAAAGCAGCATACGAAGCAAAAGCAACGGAACTTGCGGCTAAATTCCGTGAAAACATCCAAAAATTCAACGTATCAAAAGAAATCGTTGAACAAGGCGGACCAATCGCTTAATTAAAGAATGAAAACCCGACAATTGAGAGTCAATTGTCGGGTTTTTTATACGCCTAGTGATACGGACCACGTTTAGTAAAAGCACTTAAACGAGCCACCTCATTAATTTGTCGAGTTCAGTGATATAAGCCGATATGTAATCATTGTTTGCTCATTCTCCCACTCTACTTTCTGAATAATAGCCGTCCCACTTGAATCAGACTCTATCGTCTTCTTCACTTCAACTGGAATATCAATTGGATACAATCGATAACCTGCTTTTGTTAAATGAAAAATATTTTCATCCTCGCGTCTTTCCTTACCTTTTGTAACAATCATCGTATTCAATTCCATCGGCATCCCCATATCATAACCCCCTTAAAGTATTTACCTTTATAGTATCATTTTTCCACATGCCTTTTCATCCAATCTGTTAAATCTTCAACAACTTTTCGATTCATTGCAGGAGGGAAATAATGAGTAAACTCAGCAAAATACCAGCTTTCCACTTGATTATTCCCTAGCTGTAACGCTTTTTGTAAACGATAAGAATGTTCAACCGACACATTTTTATCCAACACACCATGAATAATTAACACAGGTAAACAAAGATCTCTCACAGCAGAAAGCGGAGTTCTATATTCGTACCGCTCTGGATATTTCGCAGGTGTCCCGCCAATAACTCGTTTCATCATTCGACGCATATCTATACGTTCCTCATACGTCAAAAACATATCCGATACTCCGCCCCATGTCACAAGCGATGCAGCGGTTCTACATTCAATAGCTGTCCAAAGCGCCATAATCCCACCTCGGGAAAAGCCAAAAATATGTATATGTTCTTTCTTCACACGCGGATGCTGCTCTAATAACTTAAATCCACCAATGGCGTCAAAACGATCTTCGCCAGCAAAATCCTCATCTCCTTCTCCCCCTTGATTCCCTCGATAAAAGGGAGCAAACACAATAAATCCTTGGGCAGCAAATTGGATAATACGGGCTGGCCGAACTTTACCAACATTTTTAATCCCGCCTCTTAAGTATAAAAACCCATCGTAAACTTCTCCATCCTTTGGCTCTGCTAACAGTCCTTTTACATACAGACCCTGTGATAAATACGTTACGGAATATAAGTGAATATTGGGATGAGGCGATGGAAACCGCTCTTTCGAAATGATTTTACCGTTTAACACAAATAACTCTCCTTTCCCTTCTAGTTTAAAGCATCTTACCAAAATTATCCCCCTTTTAAGGCACCACCCCTTTCCTCTCTTCATACAATGACTTAGGCACATACCTATTTTTAAGGAGGAAAACAAATGAAAAGCATATGGAAGACAGGATCTATACTTTTATTAACTTGTATCTTAATGATTCCTCTAGTAGCCTGTGGAAAAGACGAAGTCACAAAAGTACGCGTAGCAGAAGTAACTCGTTCTCTTTTTTATGCTCCACAATATGTCGCTATTGAAAAAGGTTTTTTTGAGGAAGAAGGCCTGGAGATTGATTTAAAAACGACCGCAGGCGGAGATAAAACAATGACAGCTCTGCTATCTGATGGTACTGATATTGCTCTTGTCGGATCTGAAACCTCAATTTACGTGACAGCACAAGGTACAACTGATCCTATCATCAATTTCGCGCAACTTACACAAACAGATGGTACTTTCCTTGTTTCCCGCAAGCCTATTGAAAACTTCGAATGGGAAATGTTAAAGGACTCTACATTCCTTGGGCAACGCAAAGGTGGCATGCCGCAAATGTTAGGGGAATTTGTGTTAAAAGAACACGGTATTGATCCGCACAAAGATTTAAACCTTATTCAAAATATTGATTTTGCCAATATTGCAACAGCCTTTGCCTCTGGAACCGGGGATTATGTACAGCTATTTGAACCAACTGCCAGCATTTTTGAAAAGGAAGGAAAAGGTCATATCGTTGCTTCGTTCGGCACAGAATCAGGGCATGTTCCTTATACAGTGTTTATGACAAAAGAAAGCTATTTAACAGAAAACAAAGAAACCATGGAAAAATTCACCCGTGCCATTTATAAAGCACAAAAATGGGTGCAAGAAACAGACTCTAGAGAAATTGCCGAATTGATTGCTCCTTACTTTGAAGATACGGATTTAGACATTATGACAACCGTAATAGATCGTTATAAAGAACAAGGCTCCTTTGCAACAGATCCAATTTTAGATGAAGAAGAGTGGAATAATTTACAAAACATCATGGACGAAGCCGGTGAGCTACCAGCACGTATGGAATATGAGGAATTGGTCAACACCGACTTTGCCGAACAAGTGATGGAGTAAGACGATGAGCTTTTTAACTATTAACTCTATCTATCACACGTATTTCACACAAGAAACAGCGACAACTGCTCTAAAGGACATCAGTCTTAACATCGAAAAAGGGGAATTCGTCTCCTTTCTAGGTCCTAGCGGCTGTGGCAAAACGACACTGCTCTCTATTATCGCCGGGCTATTTCCAGCTACCTCAGGAAGCATTCAACTAGGAGGTAAGCCGTTAAAATCTGATCAAGATACATCAATCGGCTATATGCTTCAACAAGATTATTTGTTTCCATGGAAGACAATTGAGGAAAATGTAACATTAGGTTTAACGCTTCAAAAACTAAAAGATACGAATAGCAAAGCCCTAAAACTATTGGAAGCTGTCGGCTTAGTCGGCGTCGAAAAACAATTTCCAAAGCAATTGTCGGGCGGGATGAGACAGCGTGCTGCTCTCGCTCGCACACTTGCTGTTGACCCTAAAATCTTGCTATTAGATGAGCCTTTTTCTGCTCTTGATTATCAAACAAAACTTAAGCTGGAAGATCTCGTTTTTGAAACATTAAAATCGTTTGGAAAAACAGCCTTGCTTGTAACGCACGATATTGGGGAAGCAATCGCTATGAGCGACCGAATTTATTTATTCTCAGCGAATCCTGGTCAGATTTATCGAATATTTGACATACCTGCCGAATTACGTGCACTTCGTCCTTTTGATGCACGTAATCATCCCCTATATCCATCCCTTTTTCAAACCATTTGGAAGGAGCTTGAAAGTCTTGAACATTAAACAACTCCATCATGATTTCAAAGCCTCCTTAATCAGAGAAAAACGGTTTGTCCGATTGTATCAAATATTGATTTTTCTTATCTTTTTTAGCAGCTGGGAAGTTGCTTCACGCCTGCAATGGATTAATCCGCTTATCTTTAGTTCACCAACGAAAGTATGGCGACTATTCGTAATAAAAATTCAGGATGGAACTTTATTATCGCATTTAAGTGTAACCATTTTCGAAACATTGCTTGGGTTT
Source organism: Bacillus sp. JJ634 (assembly GCF_036962285.1). Taxonomy (NCBI): domain Bacteria; kingdom Bacillati; phylum Bacillota; class Bacilli; order Caryophanales; family Bacillaceae; genus Bacillus; species Bacillus sp. JJ634. The sequence continues at coordinate 5,757 of NZ_JBALMU010000011.1, read as the reverse complement.
ATCCTCGGTACACTGCTTGGCGTGCTGCTTGCTACAGCTCTCTGGTGGTCACCAATGCTTTCAAACATTCTTGATCCTTATCTTGTCATTTTAAATGCTATGCCCAAGGTAGCACTCGGTCCAATTTTAATTGTAGCGATGGGACCCGGCTTTTCTTCCATTATTGCGATGGGAGCGATTATTTCCGTTATCATCACCGCTATTGTTGTGTACACGGCTTTTCGAGAAGTTGATCCAAACTACTTAAAAGTTTTACAAACCTTCAGAGCAACACGTGCCCAATCATTCAAAGAAGCGATTCTCCCTGCCTCGTTTCCAACAATTATTTCAACATTAAAAGTGAACGTCGGATTATCTTGGGTCGGTGTCATTGTCGGTGAATTTCTTGTTTCATCAAAAGGTCTTGGCTACCTAATCATTTACGGCTTCCAAGTATTTAATTTTACCCTTGTAATGCTCTCACTTATGATCATCGCTGTTATTGCAACTATTATGTATCAGCTTGTGGAATTACTAGAAAAGAAGTTAATTAAGCAATAACTAGATAGCACTGCTTTTTAGATTAAGCTTTCTTAAGCAACCTTTGTTGATAAAGTGATATCGGCTCATGTTCGCTCTGAACGCTTAAATGAACCAAAAATCAACAACATGATGTAACGGAACTACATTAAAAAGTGGTGCTCTTTTTTACTCTTTCGATTTGCTGCAAACTTAGTGGTACAATTTCGTCTTTCATAATAAAGCTATAATCGGTATCGGTTTTCATATTCTTTGGTAACTGAACACATAATACAGGTCCATCTGTTTCTAAATATTCTTGTTTCTTCTCCATCGCTGTTAGCTCTGTATAATAAATCGATTTTATAAATGATCGATTCGGTTCATGTACCCGATATTGTCCAAGAAACAGCAACTCACCAACAACTCCGCCTGTTTCTTCATACACCTCTCGAATAGCCGCTTCTTCTATTGTTTCACTACGCTCTCGTTTTCCCCCTGGAAATTCAAGACCACGTTCTCGATGACGCGTCAACACCCACTTTCCTTGAAACTGACAAAGTACCAATACATGCCAAGCCTCTCCGAACTCCGCTTTTGATGAAAATTCTACTAAAAAACCATGTTCGTCCTTAAAAGTCACCATGTTATTCTCTCCCTCTATTACAATAATTCAATTGTACCAAGAATTTCAGATGACTGCAGTCAAGAAAAGTACATAGTACCTTGTTTTAAGCTCAAGCGGAAATCGGCTAGGTCTCTTACGCTGAACGTATTCCCCTAATTCTTTTATAACTTTCTCATATAGAAAAAAGCCTCTTAATACCGGAGGCCGTCATCTGTTCGCTTTGCTTGTAAAATTCCCATGCTTTCAATATGTTGCTTTGCTTCTTCATCGCCAAGCTCATAAATTAATTGATAAATGTTTTGCAGTGTCAAATCTTGTTCATCATTTTCATGATCATGATGATATTCCTTAAGAGGCACGTGAGCACGATAAAAGTTCTCTTCACCGATCATATAGTTATAATCAAAGTACTCTCGCAATTGCATAATTTCATCATCATTTGCTTCAATTTTAAAATTCCACGGTGAATCTGTACTACTTTGAGAAATTTGCCCATTCGGTATCCAAATATAATATGTTTTCCTCTGGTCAGCCAAGACTTCTCACCCTTTCTGAATCATACATTTATTTTCCCACTTCCCTCCCCAGTTCATGCAAAGGAAAAAATTCACTTTTTCCAAGAAAAAAGAGTGGATAATTTTTGAATTATAGATTAAAGTATCTTTCAAAGGGTAACGCATATAATATATCCAACCATCAAGAATAGCACTGAAAAGTATGACATCTAGAATAATTTTTCATACATATTCCGATGAATTTTAATTAAATTGAGGTGAAGGTTAATGAAATTAATTGAAGAATTATACAACATGTATCGCACAAAGCTAACAGGTGATGAAGAAGATATTGACATGCTGACATTTGCAGTTTTAGAACAATTAGATCGCAAAGAAATCTTAGAGTTATTACACGACATGGATGAACAAGAATTAACCAATTTAATGGGGTTGTACATTATTGAATCGTTAAAAGGTAAATTTGCTCAAAATAGCATAAACGCTAAACCTACATATTTTTCACCGCGTACTTTTCACTAACTCACTGTTCACTTACTAAAATATAGTAAGCGCTTTCTTTCGAGTTGCTTTCTCTCCTAAATTCCTTTATTCAAAAAAGTGAAGCCTTGAATATCAAGGCTTCACTTTTTTACTTTTGCAAATACGCGTTTAACATCCATGCATGCTTATTTAGGCTCTTCTTCATACCGATAAGCAAGTCACCTGTTACTTGGTCATCAGCTTGATCAGCTAATTCAATCGCTTCAATTAATTCCGTTGAAATCTTTTCAAAATCGTTAGCCACACTACGAACCATATCTTCAGGTGTCTCGTTTCCTGTTGCTTCTTCAATAGAAGCAAGCGCCAAGTATTCCTTCAATGTTGCCACTGGCTTTTCACCTAAAGCTAGCAATCGTTCCGCTAACTCATCTAAGTTAGCTGTCGCTTCATTATACAATTCTTCCCACTTTTGATGTAATTCGAAAAAACGCGGTCCACTTACAAACCAATGATAATTATGAAGCTTAGTATACAGAACAGTAAGATTCGCAATTTCCTTATTCACTAATGCCACTAATTTAGCATCTGCCATATGAATTACCTCCCATTTAAGCTATATGTATTATACCCCTATAATCACGGTTCAATTACCTTACATTTTGTGGTAAAATAAAGCAGAATCCGCAGACTATATTCACTGCAGGTCATAATAAAATTACCCAGTTTTCATGAATGATCATTGACTAGGGAAAGGAGTATTGGTTTGACAATTATCCTTATTATTTCTATTCTCATCATTCTAATCGTCATTTTTCTATCGGTGCTTACAGTCAATAAAGGCTATGCATACAAACATACCATTGATCCAGCACCAGAATCAGATGAACATCCAGATGATTCAAAATAATAAGTATAGTTACCATTGCTAATTAAGCCGCACAAAAAGGCCCCTGTCAGACCCTTCAGGAACCTTTTTGTGTATATTTTATGATAACCTTAACCAAATACTTTATGAAGGTCTTCTTTATTTTGAGTTAGCCAGAAATTCATTAATTTCTTAGCACCTTCTAAATCATGCAATTTTGCTTGACCGCATTGCTTCTCATTAGCTGCTGGAATTTCTGTAATTTGAACGGCATCTTTCATTGTTTCTTCTAATACATCAATAATTTCAGATACGGTTGGTTCACCGCTTACAACTAAATAATAACCTGTTTGACAGCCCATAGGTGAAATATCGATAATATCGAAATGATCATATCCTTCTGAATGTTTACGAATATTAAAAGCAAGCAAATGCTCTAATGTATGAATGGCATCTGGCTTCATCGCTTGTTTATTTGGTTGGCAGAAACGAATATCAAATTTATTAACAACACCGTCTGTTCCAACTTTGTGCACTCCACAATGTCTAACATATGGCGCTTTTACGGCGTTATGATCTAATTCAAAGCTTTCAACTGAAGGCATTTTCTTCACTCCTTAAATGTGTATGTTCCTATTCTACCTCTAAATCTAATTTTTTTCATCCTTATTATTTTTGAAGAATGTCGATATACCAAAACCATTTTAATAAGAATGCAGAAATGTGATATAGTAAAACCACGAATATTTTGAAAGCGAGTACAGATTATGCAAACACTTTTAACAAAACTCATTCGATTTTATCAAATTGCTCTTTCACCATTAAAACCACCATCTTGTCGTTTCTATCCAACCTGCTCTCATTATGGCCTAGAAGCAATTAAAGTACATGGAGCATTCAAAGGAAGCTTGCTCACTATTATTCGCATTCTAAAATGTCATCCATTTCATCCAGGCGGGTTTGACCCCGTTCCAGAGAAACAAGAAAAGAAGAAACAACTATAAATTTTCCGCTTGCTTTCTTACTTCTTTTCTTGTATGATACAATAGTTAAATCGGAATCATTTCGCTTAATTACCACATTTAAATCGGAACAATTACGAATTGATGCAAAGGAGTGAATTTTTTCTTATGAAAAAGCAATTGACCACTATTATATTTTTATTAAGCGCCCTTTTCCTATCTGGTTGTGGTAACGCCGAAAAAAATAAAACAGAAACAGCAAACGATGATATGATCGACATTTATACAACCGTATACCCGTTGCAATATTTAGCTGAAGAAATCGGGGGAAAATATGTTCATGTTGAAACTGTTTATCCTCCAGGCACAGATGAGCATACATATGAGCCTTCTCAAAAAGATATTGTGAACATGACAAACGCAGAACTCTTTTTTTATATCGGTCATAATTTAGAAGGCTTTGTAACAAAAGCTCAGCCCATTCTTTCTGACGAAGGTGTAAAAACTGTAGCGATTGGTGAAAAAGTAAATCTAGACGATGAAGCACATACTGATAATGAACACGCTCACGAAGAAGAGACACATGAGGAAGAGGAGCATAGTGACGATGATGGCCATAATCACGGAGGAGTTGATCCGCATCTTTGGCTAAATCCTTTATATACAGCCCAAATGGCAGAAGCAATTAAAACGGAATTAACGAAGCAGATGCCGGAGCAAGCAGATTATTTTGAAACACAATACAAACAATTAGACGAGCAGCTGCATGAACTTGATGCCCAATTAGCAGATACAATTAAAAATGGAAAAACAAATGAAATAATCGTTTCTCATGCAGCTTACGGATATTGGGAAGAACATTATGGACTAAAACAAATTAGTGTTACAGGTTTAACCACTTCTACTGAACCTTCACAAAAAGAACTAGAAAATATCGTGAAAACAGCACAAGAACATAACTTGAAATACGTTGTATTCGAACAAAATATTAGCTCTAAATTAACCGAAATTATTCAAAAGGAAATCGGGGCTGAGGCGTTACAGCTTCATAATTTAGCCATCTTAACGGACGCCGATCTTCAAGCAAATGCTGATTATATGAGCTTGATGAATAAAAATATAAAAACGTTACAAAAAGCTTTAAATTAAAAATTAGAGGTCGTTTAAAAGAATTACACTTTTAAATGACCTCTTTTCTTGTACATAGGCTTTGCTAAACGATAATATTGATAAAATTCTTATAAAAAATTTATAACGTTGCATGAAAATGAGAGTTATTATCAATAATATATATAAGGAAAGGTAACCACCCAAATGGTTACCTTCCGAACATTAAAGTTCTGGTGCAAATGTTTTACAATCTGTTTCTTCACTGTTGGAAGCTTGTTTCCCTTTATTACTAACAACATAAATAGCATCCGCTTGGCATTTATTGCCCGATCCCCAAAACTTACAGTTGTTTACTTCACAAAGAACATCTTGAGCCATAGTATCACACCTCCTCTTTTTTATTTTGGACAAAAGAGAAAGGTTTGATACTTCTTTTTCGTTTACCAAATTTCTTCCCGTATGCAAGAAAGTTCGCTGAACAAACTAGAAAAGCAAGATTGATTTCTTCAAAAGGAGTGATTATATGGCTCAAGATGTTAAATGTTCTGTTGATAGTTGTTCATTTTGGAAACACGGCAACCGTTGTTCTGCTGATGCCATTAGCGTGATGAATTATACCGAAGAACGTGCACGTACTAGTCATGAAACGGGCTGCCGAACTTTCAAACCCAATCATGGGCTATAAAGTGAAACTTC
>NZ_JBALMU010000010.1:0-3156 GCF_036962285.1 Bacillus sp. JJ634 | reverse complement strand
TTAGATGTTAAAATATTTATTGTGAAAGTTTTAATGATAATGAATATCATTCGCTTTATTACATTATTTGGGATTAATGAAAATTCTAATGGAAGTTACTACTTGTTTCAACCAGGTTTTTAAAAAATAGGAGGAATGCTTAGGTAGTTAACTTTAAAATGTTTTTTGCTCATTCTAAGTTAAATATAAAAATATTCATTTACTTATCTATCTTTATTTTAGTAGCGATTGCATTTTGGGGTTGATTTTAGAATTTTCTTTAATATATAGTTGAATTCTTACTTGGAGTGATAATCATTTTCAATTGTCACACCGAGAATAAACACATTATGAGGATTACAAATGAGAATATGGATGTTAATAGTTGCAGCTGTAGTCCTGTCATTTATATCGTTATTTATTGGGGCGATTGATATTAAGCCGAGTGACTTGCTCGACTGGAATTCGGATAAAACACAAATTTTCTTAGCAAGTCGAGTGCCTCGTTTAATGGCGATTATACTGGCTGGAGCAGGAATGAGCATTGCTGGTTTAATTATGCAAAGTTTAAGTCGAAATAAATTTGTATCTCCAACGACTGCCGGTACGTTAGATGCAGCAAAACTAGGAATTTTAATTTCAATGCTGTTCTTTACAAATGTAACCTATACGCAGCAAGTTATTTTTAGCTTTGCCTTTGCTTTAGTAGGAACATTAGTTTTTATGCAAATTTTGGATCGTATTAAATTTAAAGATGTCATTTTCGTTCCACTAATTGGGATTATGTACGGGAACATTTTGTCATCGGTTACGACATTTTTTGCATATGAAGCAGACCTTCTCCAAAATATTTCATCTTGGTTAATGGGAAGCTTCACATTAATTATCGCAGGACGCTATGAACTGTTATACATAAGTATTCCAGCGGTTATTTTAGCGTATCTTTATGCGAATAAATTTACAGTCGCAGGTATGGGGGAAGACTTCGCTAAAAACTTAGGCTTAAGTTATAAGTTTGTATTAAATATAGGTCTTATCCTAGTTGCCATTATTGCTACAACTGTCGTACTAACTGTCGGCGTTATTCCGTTTTTAGGTTTAATTGTTCCTAATATTGTATCTCTTTATTTAGGTGATAATTTACGCAAAACTATTCCACATACAGCAGTATTAGGCGTTGTCTTCCTGTTAGTATGTGATATTATTGGTCGTATTATTGTTCACCCTTATGAGATTCCGGTTAACGTAACTGTGGCAGTAATCGGTAGTGTGATCTTCTTAATTATGTTAGTTAGGGGGAGATCATATGCGAAAAAATAGTACGAAGTTGATTTTTTTGGCGGTATTAGCGATTATTTGTATTTTACTTTACGGATTTTATGATATAAAAGGCGGCTTTGATTACGCCTTCCCAAAACGTATGATGCGTGTTACGGCAATGGTTGTAACGGGTGTTGCGATTGCGTATTCGACAGTCGTGTTCCAGACAATTACACATAACCGCATTTTAACACCTTCTGTTATGGGCCTTGATTCGATGTACGAAGTAGTGCAAACCTTAATTTACTTCTTTGCAGGGTCACTGTCGATTTGGGTATTAAATAAATATTTAAATTTCGGTGCAGCGATTATCGCAATGGTATTATTTGCACTCATTTTATATCGTTTCCTATTCCGAGCAGATAAGCATCCTATTTATTTACTTCTTTTAATTGGGATGATTTTAGGAACACTTTTAGGAAGTCTTGTGACATTTTTACAAGTACTGATTGATCCAGTGGAATATTTAAGTCTGCAAAATCGTCTATTTGCGAGCTTTACAAACGTAAAGGCTGACTTATTATATATTGCAATCGGTATTTTATTCCTTGCGTTTATTTACGGTTATCGCATTATGGGTAAGCTGGATGTTATGTCACTTGGCCGTGAAAATGCGATTAACCTTGGTATTAGCTATGACCGTCTGGTAATGAATATTTTAATTTTATCGTCGGTTTTAATTGCGACATCAACAGCACTAGTTGGTCCGATTACGTTCTTTGGTTTAATCGTAGCGAACCTTTCCTATCAGTATTTAGTTACGTACAAGCATTCTGTTTTAATTTTAGGTGCAAGTTTAATTAGTATTATTGCATTAGTTGGTGGTCAGTTCCTCATTGAACATATTTTTGAATTACGTACGACGTTAAGTGTGATTATTAACTTTATCGGTGGTATTTACTTCATTTATTTATTATTAAAGGAAAGTAGGTCAGCAGGATGATTGAACTCAAGGGACTAACAAAGCGATTTGGTAAAAAGCCTGTTGTAGAAGACGTATCTGTAACCATCGAGCCGGGGAAGATTACATCGTTTATCGGACCGAACGGTGCCGGTAAATCTACACTTCTTTCTATGGTGAGCCGATTACTAGATGCAGATACTGGGGAAGTATTACTTGATAAAAATAATGTTAAAAAATGGAAATCATCTGAGTTTGCAAAGCGTGTTTCGATTTTGAAGCAAGCAAACTACATTAATGTTCGATTAACGATACGTGAACTTGTTGCATTTGGCCGCTATCCGTATTCGAATGGACGTCTTACAGCAGAAGATGAAAAATTTGTTGACCAAGCAATTGAATATATGAACTTAACAGAGATGCAAGATAAGTTTTTAGATGAATTATCAGGCGGTCAAAGACAACGTGCGTTTATTGCGATGGTTATTGCCCAAGATACGGACTATGTATTACTGGATGAGCCTTTAAATAACTTAGATATGAAGCATTCTGTTCAAATCATGAAGATTTTACGTAAGCTTGTAGATGAGCTGGGGAAAACAGTTGTCATTGTATTACACGATATTAACTTCGCGTCTGTTTACTCAGATCGTATTGTCGCGTTGAAAAACGGTAAGCTTGTGAAAAACGGGCCGACGCATGAGATTATTAATTCGGATGCACTCCGTGAAATTTACGATATGGATATTCCAATTCAAGAGCAAGATGGATGCCGCATTTGTGTATACTTCAATTCACATACCTGATCACTCCCATGGTTAAAGCCGCTGGGGTCCTTTCTCACAAATATCCCACTTACCACCTTCCATAAGAAGAGGCAGAGGCGAGACTTGGGTGAGCAACACTTGAGAGAAAAACAGTCTTTCAAGAGGGCAAGATCGGTGCCAACTACGCCG
>NZ_JBALMU010000009.1:0-13630 GCF_036962285.1 Bacillus sp. JJ634 | reverse complement strand
GTCAAGCGGTTAAGACACCGCCCTTTCACGGCGGTAACACGGGTTCGAATCCCGTAGGGGTCATACAGTTAAAGCAGATTTAAAAGTATTGTTACATACAAACTTTTAAATCTGCTTTTTTATTTATATTATTTTTCATCTTGGTTGTTCTAAAAAGAGGGAATATGAAGTTTATGCTAATTGGTCCGAATACAGAGAGACTAGAGCGAGTTCGTGAAATTAATAGTTTTTCAAGTTTGCTGCACATAATAAGAAACCAGCCGCAATTTAATCATTGCGGCTGGTTGTATTAGAATAAGTCCTCAATCGTTTAACGAACAATATGGTTTAATACAGCTATTAAAATAAATAACTAATTAGTAGCCCGACTGCCATTAGAAATCCAAAGAATGTGTTCGTTTGGGCCGTTGCTTTCATCGATGGCATCATTGTGATAGGTTCTGTTTTCCCTATAAATCCTGTTGTAGCTTTAATAGCTTTTGGTAAACTTAAAAAGGCGAGTAGAATCCAAGCACTGACCGTTCCTGTTAAAACTAATCCAATTAGCCATAGATAAGAAACAGCAAACATAATCGCCATGAATATGATCGCTTTCTTACGTCCTAAAACAATTGGCAGAGTTTTGCGCCCATTCGCTTTATCCCCGTCATGGTCACGAAGGTTATTGGACATATTGATCAAGCCGACTAAAATTCCGCTCGGTACAGATACTAAAATGGCAAGGGGCGATACATAGCCGGTTTGAATAAAGAAAGCGATTAAAATGATAAAACATCCCATAAATAAGCCGGAAAAAAGTTCGCCAAATGGTGTGGATGAAATCGGTAGTGGACCACCTGTATATAAATAGCCAACCAGCATACAAATAAGTCCAACAGCTGCAAGCCACCAAGAAGATACGGCACAAATATAGAAGCCAATTCCAATGGAAACAGCATACATTATGAGTGCGAGTGTCATAATCAGCTTGGGAGTCATACCGTGACGAACAATTCCACCGCCAATCCCAATGGAATCTTCCGTATCTAACCCTCGTTTAAAATCATAATATTCATTAAATAAATTAGTAGCAGCTTGTATTAAAATACTAGCAACCATCATAGCTGTAAACAACAGCCAATTGACGTTACCTTCTAAAAGAGCAATAATTGTGCCCAATAAAACGGGTACGAATGCGGCTGTTAATGTGTGGGGGCGAATAAGTTCCCACCAGATTTTCCAACTGCGTTTAACGGCCGGTTCAGCTGAATGATTAGTAAAATCAGTATGCATCTCGTTTCTCCTCTATCATTTATAGTCATATGAAATTATATCAAAGTGTACGTAGTAAAGTGTAGGAAAACGTTATGAAAGTGTCAATTGATTTTAAAAGCGAAAATATTTCCAAAATCAAGGATGGATATTGATTTATATAATAAGGAAAAAAGTTGTCTGAATCTTTGGGAGAAGAGGCGATTAATTGACATGAGGTTAAATAGAGGTGTATCTTTAAATAGGTTTAGTATGTATTTAAAATGTATGGTAGTGGGGGGATTTTTTTGGCTATTTCAGAAGAAACTGAACAGCTTCAAGGACTGGCTTTTGCTATGCAACGAGCAAAGGAACGAAACGAATCAGTCCTATTCAGCCATGTAAAGAAAATAGAGTACAAGAACCCCCTTTCATTTTATCAAGCTGGAAGAGAACAATATGCAGGAGAGCGCTTCTTTTGGCAGGACCCTGCAAAGGAAATTACGATTACGGGTTTAGGTAATATAAAGAAACTTCAGGCGACAGCAAGTGCAAATCGTTATAAACAAGTAGAAAAATGCTGGCTCAAATTGCAGAATGCTGCTGTTCAATCAGGAGTATGTGATGTAGATGCGACCGGCCCTTTACTATTTGGAGGCTTTTCTTTTGATTATGAACAAAGCAGTTCCTTATTATGGAACCAATTTGGCGATAATTTATTTTATATACCTGCTTATATGTTATCAATCGTAAAAGGAGAAGCTTATTTAACGACAAACATTCTTTGTTCGCCAGAAGACCAAGAACAACTTTTCATCCATATGATAAATGAACGGGAAGAATTTTTAGTAGAACGTTTAGAGAATAAAGAAGTGCCGACTAACGCATTAGTGGAACAACGAGAGATTCGTCCAACTGAGTGGAAACAAACGGTCGCAAAAGCAGTAGATGAAATGAGACATAGTGATTTAGATAAAATTGTGTTAGCTCGAGAATTACGCGTCGTGTTTCAAGACCGTATTGTTTCAGAAAAAGTGTTAGAGACACTAATGGTAGAACAACCAACAAGCTATATTTTTAGCTTTGAAGCGGGTGGAGATTGCTTCATTGGAGCCACACCAGAGCAATTAATTAAGAAAAAGGGCAATGAGGTGTTTTCAGTTTGTTTAGCTGGCTCGATTGCGAGAGGAAAAAGCGAGGAAGAGGATACGCGCCTTGGCAATGAGCTACTGCATGATTCGAAAAATCGAATGGAGCATCAATATGTAGTGTCGATGATTACGAATGCTTTACAAACACTTTGTGAAGAAATTATTGTACCAGATGAGCCGGAGTTAATGAAAATTCGACATATTCAGCATTTATACACGCCAGTGAAGGGGATGTGTGTAGGGGATGCGACCATTTTTGATTTTGTTGAAAAATTGCACCCAACTCCAGCAATGGGCGGTTTGCCAAAAGAGAAGGCGATTGTTCGAATTAGAGAGATTGAAGGATTAGAACGCGGCTTGTACGCAGGTCCTCTCGGTTGGGTCGATTCGTACGGCAATGGGGAGTTTGCTGTTGGAATTCGTTCAGCGCTCTTACAAGGTAATGAGGCTTCTTTATTCGCTGGTTGTGGTGTATTAGAGGATTCATTACCGGAAAGTGAATATCAAGAGACAGGGATTAAGTTTAATCCGATGTTAAGTGCTTTAGGAGGACATCTTCATGACTAACCGAGATGCATTAACTGCTTATATAGCGAGCTTTGTTGATGAATTAGCACAAAATAAAGTAAGACATGCCGTTGTAAGCCCAGGGTCGCGTTCGACACCGATTTCTTTAATGCTTGCGGAGCATCCGGATATTGAAGTGCATCTAAATGTCGATGAACGCTCGGCTGCGTTCTTTGCCCTCGGTTTGGCAAAGGCGTTAGGAGAGCCCGTTGCAATGATTTGTACGTCTGGAACAGCAGCGGCGAATTATTATCCGGCGATTGTTGAAGCTTACTATGCGCGGGTACCGCTGCTTGTGTTGACAGCTGACCGCCCGCATGAATTGCGTTATGTAGGGGCACCGCAGGCTATTGACCAAATTGAATTGTACGGTAAGCATGTAAAATGGTCAGTTGAGATGGCGCTTCCTGAACAGACAGCAGAGATGACCAATTATGCGAGAACAGTTGGAGCAAGAGCGGTTGCAACAGCAGCCCTTTCTCCAGCGGGCCCTGTGCATCTTAATTTTCCTCTTCGTGAACCACTTGTTCCAGATATGAAAAAAGCGAAAGAGTATCGTAAGGAGTCTTCTGCGGTGCTAATTGAAGATGGTGTACGGACTCTTGCACAATCCCACGTTAAAGCGCTTGCAAGTACGTTAATTGAAGCAAAGCGAGGCATTATTGTTGTGGGTGAGTTAAAGGATGATTCCGTAAGCGAGGCCATTGTAGCGCTTTCAGAGCAGCTAGCTTTCCCAATTCTTGCTGATCCATTATCTTTATTGCGAAGTGGTACACATAAGCAAGAGCAAATTATTGAAACGTATGATACCTTTTTACGTGATGATATAGCAAAAGAGATGCTTAATCCGGATCTCGTGTTACGCTTTGGGGCTATGCCTGTATCGAAGGCTTTGTTATTGTTTTTGAAAAAACACCATTCAGCAAAGCATCTCGTCGTCGATGATGGAGCAGGCTGGCGTGAACCCGCAGGACTAGCAACGAATATGATCTATTCTGAGGTAAACACGTTTTGTTCTGATATGTTAAATCAATTAAGCGAAATTCGTGATTTAACTTGGCTGCAACGTTGGCAAGCTGTGAATACAGCAACTAAAGAGGCACTTTATTCGCTTCGGGATGATGCAGAATTAAGCGAGGGCAAGCTCTTTTTATTATTAAATGAGTTAATGCCAACACATTCAACATTGTTTGTTGGCAACAGTATGCCTATTCGCGATTTAGATACGTTTTTCTTTAACAATGGGAAACAAATTCGGACGCTTGCTAATCGTGGAGCAAATGGCATTGATGGCGTTGTTTCTACAGCACTCGGTGTCAGTACGGTTTCGGAGCATACCGTTCTTGCGATTGGGGATTTAAGTTTTTATCATGATATGAATGGGTTGCTTGCTGCGAAGTTACAAAAGCAAAATATGACAATTGTATTAATTAATAATGATGGCGGCGGTATTTTCTCCTTCCTTCCGCAAGCGAATGAGAAGGAATATTTTGAACTTCTCTTTGGCACACCACATGGGCTGGACTTCGCCCATGCGGCCGCTCTTTACGGGGCAAAATATAATAAAGTGACAAATTGGGAAGAATTCGGGCAAGTGTTTACACAGTCTTTTACAATCCCTGGCTTAAAGGTTATTGAAGTGCCAACAGAAAGAGAGTCCAATTTAGTTAAACATCGAGAATTGTGGAATTTTGTTTCCCAGGAAATAAAGGATGTTCTTTCATGAAGGTTGTTTGTCGAGATGTAACATATCATGTTGAAGTAGCGGGCCAAGGAGAGCCTCTGCTTTTGTTACATGGCTTTACGGGCAATGCGGATACATGGTCCTTTCTTGTTCCAATGTTGAGAGAAAGCTATCAGCTTATTATGGTGGATATTATTGGTCATGGTCAAACAGACTCCCCAAAAGAAGTACGAGCATATGAAATGGAGCAGGCGGCTGCTGATTTAGTTTCTATTTTAGAGAATTTAGAAGTTTCGACTGCCCATGTGCTTGGCTATTCAATGGGGGGGAGACTAGCGTTAAGCTTGGCGATGTTGTATCCACACTATGTACGCAGCTTGCTATTAGAAAGTGCTTCACCTGGTTTAGAGACCGAGGGGGAGCGCTTGGAACGGCGCAAGCAGGACCAACGGTTAGCCGAACGCATTGTAGCAGATGGGATGGAAGCATTCGTTGAATTTTGGGAAAATATTGCGTTGTTTCAAAGTCAAAAGAGTTTACCAAATGAGCAAAAATTAGCGATTCGCAAGCAGCGTCTAGCTAATTCTCCCCTCGGTTTAGCGAATAGCTTGCTTGGGATGGGAACCGGCAGTCAGCCATCATGGTGGAGCGAGCTTGAAAAACTAGATATGCCTGTACTTTTAATAACGGGAGAGTTAGATTCGAAGTTTTGTAAAATAGCGAATCGAATGCAAAATCGGCTAAAACATGGAGAATGGACAATAATAAATGATGTTGGGCATGCGATTCATGTGGAAGATGGAGAAAAGTTTGGTAAAATAATAAGGGAGTTTTTACTGAAACATTAAGGAGGAAGAAAAATGACAGTTCAATGGGAAACAATTCGTGAGTATGATGAAATTTTATTCACAAAATACAATGGTATTGCGAAGGTTTCAATTAACCGACCTCATGTACATAATGCGTTTACACCGAAAACGGTAGCAGAAATGATTGATGCATTTGCAAGAGCGCGTGATGATTCTAGCATCGGTGTGATTATCTTAACGGGTGAAGGCGGCAAAGCATTCTGTTCAGGTGGAGATCAAAAAGTACGCGGACATGGTGGATATGTAGGCGATGATGAAATTCCACGTTTAAACGTATTAGATCTTCAACGCTTAATTCGTACGATTCCAAAGCCGGTTGTAGCGATGGTTGCAGGATATGCAATTGGCGGCGGCCACGTTCTGCATGTCGTATGTGATTTAACAATTGCGGCTGATAATGCGGTATTCGGACAAACTGGACCAAAAGTAGGCAGCTTCGATGCTGGTTACGGCTCTGGTTACTTAGCGCGCATCATAGGACATAAGAAAGCACGTGAAATTTGGTACTTATGCCGTCAGTACAATGCACAGCAAGCATTAGATATGGGATTAGTTAATACAGTGGTTCCTTTAGAGCAATTAGAAGCAGAAACAATTCAATGGTGTGAAGAAATGCTTGAGAAGAGCCCAACGGCATTACGCTTCTTAAAAGCAGCGATGAATGCGGATACAGATGGCCTTGCTGGTCTTCAACAAATGGCTGGCGATGCTACACTTCTTTACTATACAACGGACGAAGCAAAAGAAGGACGCGACGCTTTCAAAGAAAAACGTACTCCAGATTTCGGACAATTCCCTCGTTTCCCTTGATTCGAAGGAATGCTTGAGAGAAAACAGCTTGGCGGCTTGCGTCAGGCTGTTTTCTTTATAATAGGTTATTCGAAAGGGGATATGGCATGGAAGAGCAATTACCGAATTGGTTGAAAAAAAGAGCAGATATTACGCCTGCTAGACCTGCTATTGAATTTGAAGGTATTACGTATAGCTTTAAAGAGCTAAATCATATGGTAGAAGAAATGGCAGGAAAGCTTACTGCGAAAGGTGCAGAACAAGGTAACACTTGTGCGATACTGGTGCGTAATCACGTGGATAGTGTTGTGATGATTCACGCTCTTTTTTATATAGGTGTACGAATTGTCATGCTGAATCATAAATTAACAGCAAATGAGCTTGCTTGGCAAATACAAGATAGCCAAGCGAGTATTCTTTTTTCAGAGAGACATTTTGCAGACACTTTAAAGGAGATTGAACAGGAAGTTTCTACAGTCACTGTGTGTGTAAAAGAAGAATTGATAGAGGCTGTTTCTCCTCAGATTATGACAGATTTTTATTTAGAAGATACAGCGACAATTATGTATACATCAGGCACAACGGGAAAACCGAAAGGCGTGATGCAAACATTCGGCAATCATTGGTGGAGTGCTGTTGGTTCAGCATTAAATCTTGGCTTACATGAGCAAGACAGCTGGTATTGTGCAGTGCCGATTTTTCATATTAGCGGTTTGTCCATTTTAATGCGCAGTGTGATCTATGGGATGAAAGTTGTGTTAGTGGAGAAGTTTGATGAAGAAGAAGCAAATCGGCATATTTGCAAAAACGGTGTAACGATTATTTCGGTCGTAACAGCTATGTTAAATCGTATGCTCCTTAATTTAGGTGAGAGAAACTATCCATCTTCATTCCGCTGTATGCTGCTTGGAGGCGGTCCTGCTCCTTTGCCTTTACTAGAGCACTGTAAAGAAAAAGATATCCCTGTGTTTCAAACATACGGGATGACGGAGACGGCTTCACAAATTGTCACACTTACTCCAGAGTATAGCATGGAGAAAATCGGCTCAGCAGGGAAGGCTTTATTTCCGTCGCAAATACGTATTGAAGTCGATGGCAAGCAAGCGAAACCGAATGAAGCAGGGGAGATTGTCGTCTTTGGTCCAAATGTGACGAAAGGCTATTTCAATAGAGTAGATGCAACGGAGCAAGCCATTAAAGCAGGATGGCTGTATACAGGGGATATTGGCTATTTAGATGATGAGGGCTTCCTATATGTGCTTGATCGCCGTTCTGACTTAATCATTTCGGGGGGAGAAAATGTATATCCAGCTGAGATTGAATCCGTATTAAGTGCACATCCTGCTGTTTTTGAAGCGGGTGTTACCGGTGTGACCGATGAGAAGTGGGGACAAGTACCCCTTGCATTTGTTGTGCTTACAGAAGAAGTAACAGAGCAACAGTTGCTTGCGCATTGTCGCGAACACCTAGCTGCTTATAAAATGCCGCGTGAAATCGTCTTTTGTAATCACTTACCTCGAAATGGAGCAAATAAGCTGCTGCGCCGCAAGTTAAAGAAAGAGGATGGGAGAGGATGAAGAAGCCAGTTTCGATTACATTGAGAATCATTGAAGCACCTTTGAAAAGTCCTTTTCAAACTCATTTAGAGACGGTCACCAAACGAGAGGTGATTGTTGTTGAAGTGCGCGATGCGGATGGACTAGTTGGGTATGGAGAGGCTGTACCGTTTTCAAGCCCTTGGTATACTGAAGAAACCATCCAAACGGTTTTTCATCTATTAGAAGATTTCTTGATTCCTCTTACGTTTCAACAACAGTGGAAACATCCATCAGAGCTGCCGTACGTTTGGAGTGGCATTAGAAGAAATAGAATGGCAAAATCGGCGCTTGAACAAGCCATATGGGATTTATATGCGAAGCAACAGGATGTTTATATTGGCAAATTGTTTGGAGGAGAGAGAACAGAGGTAGCAGCGGGAGTAGTCATTGCAACAAGCAGTGTAGACGAAGTGCTTCGGCAAATTGAAGAGTTTAAACAGGATGGATATCAGCGTTATAAAGTAAAGATTTCTCCCCGCAATGATATTTCGCTTTTATCTGCCATTCGTGCTTCCTATCCTACTCTTCCATTAATGGGGGACGCTAATTCTGCTTATTCACTTGATGATGCCCGGCATTTACAGAGGTTGGATCAATTTACGCTGCAAATGATTGAACAGCCGTTAGGACATGATGATATTGTAGAACATTCATTTTTACAAAAGCAGTTGAAAACGCCAATTTGTTTAGATGAAAGTATTTGTTCATTTCATGATGCAAAAAGTGCTCTGCAGCTAGGGAGCGGAAAAATTTTAAATATTAAGATGGCACGTGTCGGTGGGTGGACAGAAGCGGTTAACATTCATCATTTATGTGTAGAAGCAAGTATTCCCGTTTGGTGTGGAGGAATGATTGAATTTGGCATATCTCGAGCGCATAATATTGCTTTAGCTTCGCTGAGTGGTTTTACGATTCCGGGAGATTTGTCTTCTTCATCAAAATATTGGGAGGAAGATATTATTGAACCTGAAGTACAGGTTATCAATGGAAAAATTACAGTACCGAAATCGGCAGGAATTGGCTTTACGGTTCGCCAAGCATATGTCGAATCAATTACTACTTATAAGCAACTATATCCTTACCACTCCCATGGCTAAAGCCGCTGGGGTTCTTTCTCACAAATATCCCACTTACCACCTTCCATAAGAAGAGATAGAGGCGAGACTTGGGTGAGCAACACTTGGAAGAAAAACAGTCTTGCAAGAGGGCAAGGTCGGTGCCAACTACGCCGTTCAACCGGCGATACTTGTCTAGGGTTACGATACCGCACTCTTTCTATGAAGAGTGTTGGTCGGCAGAACGTTGAACATTTTACGTGACAGACGTTTTTCCTGTTACAACCAGCTATGTTCAGTTTTCAAAGAACATCCTATATACCAAATGGTACCATTTCAAATGCATGGTGTACAGAACGTATTTTCAATAGTTTATCTGTACACCGCATTTGAGCGAACATTCCTCCCATCCCTAAAGGGGATGCAAGCACAACGTAATGGGCTTTCCTTTCGCGGAAATCTTTAAATAAAGTTTAGGAAGCCTAAACTAAGAGCAAACAGCCAAAAACGCCCATGTGGCGTTTTTTTTATGAAAAAAATTCAAAAAATATACATATTAGAGGGCTGAAGCGTTGATATAAAGAGGTTTTTAAGTAGGATATAGTGAAAAATAGGTATTTGTCGATTTCCCCTTTTTTGGATTATTTTGTATAATGGAGGAAGTGAAGCATCCTAAGTACAAGACAAGGAGAGAGAAACATGAAAAAACCGTATCTTATTGCAGAAATTTTGTTAAAACGGGGAATGCCAGATTCAGTTGTCAAAGAAATTACCGCTATGAATGAGTATGAAATCTTCTTTTTAAAAAGGAAATGTGCCTCTTTACACAATTCTATTTCAAAAGCATGAAAAAGCTGACGAATAGAAGCATTCATCAGCCATGATTAGAATCCAATCGTACTATATTTATTGATTGGGCGACCAATATTACCGTATTGGGCGTCGAGGTGCAGTAGTCCTTGTTCATTTAAGTAATCTAAGTAACGTCGAGCTGTTACTCGAGCAATCCCAACACCATCGGCAACTTCTTCAGCTGATTGAGGAGTATGCTGTTCACTCATAAAATTCATCACTTGTTGCAATGTCGCGACATTCAAGCCTTTTGGAAGCTCGTCTTTGTTAAATAGCTTTATCGGAGTCTTAGGTGTTGTAGAGACTTCATTTGAAAAAATAACTCGATCTAATTGAGATTGTGAGATACTATGGTCTGGTTGAACTTCAGTACGAAACGAATAATATTGTCGGAGCGTGTGCTGTAACCGCTCAAATGTAAAAGGTTTAATTAAATAGTCAAATGCACCATTTTGCATCATTTTCCGAACGGTTTTTTGATCATTCGCTGCGGATATAATAATGACATCGATGTCGATTTGTTCTTTTCGAATTTCATACAGTGTATCGATGCCATTTAAGGAAGGCATGAAGATATCTAGAATGACTAAATCGGGTTGAAGGTGTCTAATTTTCTCCAGCCCCTCCAGACCGTTTGAGGCTATATCGATGACTTGAAAGTGGTTTACGCGTTCAATAAATTGTTTATTGACTTGCTGAACCATTGGATCATCTTCAATTAATAGTACGTGAATCGTCTCTTTATTCATACGAATCCTCCTTGGTGTTATTCATCGGAAATGAAAGGAAAAAGCTCGTTCCTTCATTAGGAGTCGATGTAAAGCTAATATCTCCATGGGACTTTTTCACAATTTGTGCGATTAAATAGAGTCCAATGCCTGAACCCTCCGCTCCCTTTGTTGTAAAGCCATAATCATAAATACTTGGCTGAATGGAGCTCGGTATACCACAGCCATTATCTTCTAACACAATATGACAATATTCCTCATCTTGTTGGATGGACAAGTAGACTTGTTTTTTCTCTTCATTTGAATTCTTTAACGCTGCGTACGAATTTTCAATTAAGTTTCCAAGCATTAATACGAAATCATGATGATCCATATCATGAGGAAAACGCTCAAGCTTTAGATTTGGGTCGAATAGTAATTCGATACCTAACTCTTTTCCAATTGAGACTTTACTTAAGAGGAGGCCGACTAAATTATCATCATGAATACGCTTAGTTAAGAACCGTGTTAATTCACTTCGCTCTTCAGTAATCTGGAACACATAGTTTAAGGCTTCATCTAAATTCCCAAGTTGAATTAAACCGGCAATCGTATGTAATTTGTTCATATGCTCATGATTTTGCGCTCTTAGTGCCTCTACAAAAGCTTTAACACTCGTTAATTCTTCCGCTAGCTTTGTAACGTCTGTTCGATCTTGGAAAATCGCAACTGCACCAATTGTTTTGTCACCAAGCATAATTCGAACCCGATTGCTGACGATATTTTTTTTCTGAACGGAGATTTCTTGATTATAAACTGGTTCATTTAATGTTAATACCTCGGGTAAGCGAGTATCATGGATAACATCTTGAATGTTTTTACCGATGACATCCCCTTTAATATGAAGCATTTGTTTCGCCCGTTCATTAAAAATCGTAATGATTTCATGATTATCAATTGCGATAACCCCCTCGTGCATCGCGTTAAAAGCAGCTGTTCGTTCCATGAGCATATGTGATATTTCATGTGGTTCAAGTTCAAATGTTTCTTGTTTAATATGCTTAGCCATTAGCCAGGAGCCACATACGCCAAAGATTAATGTAAGAAGCAGGATGAGTATGATATCATCTTTGAAATAGCCTATGATTTCTGGTAAGGTGGGTAAAATATTTCCTACGAGTACGACGCCAATTTGTTTATTGTTCTCATCTAAAATAGGAACAAAAGCGCGAATAGCTGTGCCCATTTCTCCTTCTGCTTTAGATAAATATTCATGCTCGGCAAAGGCAGCGTTCTCATCTGAGCTTTTGGACAAAGTGCCAAGCTGGCTATATACAGGATGGGAGTAGCGAACGTGATTGACATTTAAGACAATAATATAATCGGCATCATGAATAATTCGTAAGTTTTCAATGATTGGGTTTAATTCTTTCCATCCCTCTGGTTGCAACACAAGCTCTCGAACGCTTGATAGTTCAGCAATCGTATGCGCTGTAAGCATCGAGCGCTTACCTAATTCATCTTCCTCAGAAGACCAAAGATTACCTAATATAACAATGCCTCCAATTAAAATGGAAAATGCAACGATTCCAAACGATAGCAATGTAATTTTTACTTGTATGGGCATATGAAAGGACTTGTCCATTTATGTAATTCCTCCATGACTTCTATTCTTATAGTATCAAAATCAAACGAGAATTTCTCTCTTTTTGCTTTTGCGCTTTTTTGATGAGATGTGTTATAACAAGGATAAATAGATGCATATAAGGAGATGGCATATTGCGAGCGTTTTGGGGTTATTTTGCATTAATATCGTTAGGTTTAATCCTCGCAATTTTTATTGCTTTTCAGTCCTTGTTTTCAAAAGAGGATGTTGGGAAGGATTATGAGCAAGTCGGCATGAAAGACCAGATTATCATTAAATTTAGTCATGTTGTAGCAGAAAACACGCCGAAAGGTTTAGCGGCTGTTCATTTCGCTAAGCTCGTCGATGAGTATACAAACCATCGTGTCAAAGTAGAAGTTTTTCCGAATCAGTCTTTATATGGTGATCAAGAAGAAATTAAGGCGCTACTCGAGAATAAAGTTCAAATGATTGCTCCGTCTACCTCAACGCTTACAGATCTTTCACCGAAGTGGTTACTGCTGGACCTTCCATATATTTTTCCAAATAGGGATGCTCTTGAAGAAGCGCTATATGGAGAAGTGGGAGAGGAGCTCCTTCACGATTTGGAACAGCATCATATAAAAGGAATGGCGTTGTGGACGAATCATTTTAAGCAAATAACGAGCAATACACCTATTCACACGACAGCAGATTTCGAAGGGAAAACGTTTCGGATTATGCCAAGTAAGGTGTTGAAGGAACAATTTGAGCATTTTGGTGCGTCAACTCTGATGTTACGATTTAATGAGACATTTGCAAACCTAGAACAAAATAAAACGGATAGTCAAGAGAATACAATTTCTAATATTTATTCGAAAAAATTATACAGGCTTCAAAATTATTTAACGATAAGCAATCATGGTTTTCTTGGATATGGTGTATTAATGAATCAACAATTTTGGGATGAATTACCGCCAGATATTCAAGTTCAAATCCAACAAGCTATGCAAGAAACCACGGAATGGCTTTGGACAAAATCAGATGAAATGAACCGTCAGTTATTGCTTGAAATCGAAAGAAGTTCATCAATTTCCATGTATGAACTTTCACCAGCTGAAAAAAAACAATGGATGAACGAAATGACTGTTATTTATCCAAAGTTTGAGCCGATTATTGGGACGGAATTAATGGATAAAATGAAGGTAATTCGAGAAAAACATATAAAGTAATAGACGGGTAAGTGTTGAGAGCAGTCGAATTCTTTTTGTATCGCTCTTATTATGTTCTCGTGAAAAACGCCTGCTTGGGGAAAGGACAAGCAGGCGTTTTTTATAGAAATGAGGTAATGGAACGGAGCTTTTTATTTATCCCACTCTTAACGGGCAGTAAGACCCCCACCTCAAGATTCAGAGTGAACAAGGAGGATAGGGGACAACTGCCCGTAAAGGTCCAATTGGTGAAATACAGTGAAACTTACCTTTGCGATTTTCAAAGGTATAGTTGAACCAATCAGGTTCGTACG